>CAYPBC010000005.1:0-22733 GCA_964408845.1 uncultured Thermoanaerobaculia bacterium | reverse complement strand
TCGTCGAGCCGCGTCAGCCGCAACAGGCTGAGGATCCTCTGATGAGGCCGATACAGCGCCAGCCGTCGTCCTTCGTTCTCGAAGCGCTGCAGATAACCGACCAGCTCGCCGAGACCGGTGGAGTCGACGCTGTCGATTTCCGACATATCGACCAAGACCGCCGGCACGTCAGCCGCGAGGAGATCATGGAGATATGACGAGAACTGCTGGGCGGGCTCCCCGAAGTTGATGACGCCGCGCACCGCGACCACTGTGACGCCCCTGTCTTGAGTCCGTTCGATCTCCATCTGTCCTTCCTTTCGGTCGATGCCATTGTAAGATCCGCCACACGGCAATGGCAAGCATGATTCCGAATACTCGCTCGCCGGATAGAATCGGGAAAGTGGATACCGTCAAGCTAGCGTAAGGGTATCCAGAAAGAATTCTCAGTTTTGAATTCTCAATTCTCAATTTCCACCCAACCTCCCAGGACGTTGGGAATGCCGTCAGTATTCAAAAATTGAGATCCGAGAATTGAGAATTTGTCTAAAAAGGCCACCACCACCGCCGACTGGTCTCCGGTTCCTCGTAGACGCCGGGGTCCGGGTCAGACGCAGCCGTTAGCGCTCGCCGCCGCTCTTCGGCGTCGCCTATCGCGAAAAGACAGTCGGAGGGCTCCACGTCCTGCAGGAGTTCCGGCGCCGAGTTGAGGATCGCCAGGTCGATGCATCGATCCTCCGGCAGAGCCTCGGCGATCACCTCCGACACGAGGTTGAGCGCCATGCGCAATGACCGCAGGGCGGCCGGAACCAACCATACGAAGAGTGTCATCGCCGACCGATGGTCGCCGCCGACAACCTCGACATCGCAAAGATAGGCGAAGGCAACGTCAGGGCAGCTCTCGAGACCTCGTCGGAGCTTCTGCGAAACGGCGTCGTCGAGAGGAGGTTCCGGACGTCTGATGATGATTTCCTCTTCTGCTGCGACCATCAACCGATCATACTGGACCCGGACGATCATCGGGGTTAGGGTGAGACGGTGAACCCTCTGCAATCAGCCTTCGCCGTCGCATTCATGGCCGTGACCTTCGCCACCGTGGCAGCGGAGGATCTCGAGACTGCGCTCGGTCGCGCGCATGAAGCGGCGCGGAGCCACCGATATGCCGATGTGATCGACATCCTCACTCCGTTCAACGCCGCCGGCGACCCGGAAACACGGTACATCACAGCCGCCGAGATCGGGCGCGCTTACTTCCATCTTGGAAGCTATCAGCTCGCCCACCGGGCCTTTCGGGAGGCCGTCAGCCTACACCCGGAGAGGGCCGAGACCGCAATGTATCTCGAAGCGACCTCGTACCTGCTGGGCGAGCGGGAGCAGGCCTTGGCGATCTTTCGCGAGATCCTCGCCAGCGGCGCCAAAGATCTCTATCTCGCGGTGACCCTCCCCGGAGAACGGCAGTTTCTCGCTGATCCCGAGGTTCGATCCATACTCGCCGAGCACGCCGTCCCGCTCGACGTGGACCCACACCGGGGGAGCATGATGGGCGTCACCCTCGGAGAAGACCGCGAGCACGTGACGGCGGCACTGTCGGCTCGATCCGCCGACCCGACCGCTCCGACCCTCACCGCAAACGCCGGACCCGCGTTTATCTGGGGGTTCGTCTTTGACGCCGATCAACGACTCGTGGAGATTGTTCTACAGACCGAGAACCTCCTCAGATACACCCCCTATCGCTTACGTTTCGGAGATGAGGTTGACTGGCGCGCGACACCGGCAACCGCCGCTTCCTTTTGGGGGCCGCCCACCGAAATGACCACCGACGACGACGACGGCGTCGAGATGATCTGGGATTTCGAAGGCCATTGGCTGGCCCTCGGTTTTGCCCGGCCGAGGGGGACGGGGCCTATCGACGTTGCCGAGGGAACCGCCGTGCTCCGCTCCGTTCGATTGATCGCTCCTGATAGGATGGACCGGTGACCGAGAACCACCCGACGCTTGCGGGCCATCTGCTGATCGCGATGCCCGGTCTTGCTGATCCCAACTTCTGGCAGTCCGTCGTGCTACTCGGGGTGCACTCTCACGAGGAGGGAGCGTTCGGTCTGGTCATCAACCGAATGTTGGACGTCGATCTTCGCGAGGTCCTCGTCGAGATCGGTGAAGATCCAGTCGACGGCGAACTGCCCGAAGTCCTCGCCGGCGGACCGGTCCAGCCGAGCCACGGATTCGTTCTCTTTGAGCGCGACGATCGTGAAGCGGCGGACGAGGAGGACATCACGATCTCCGACACGATATCAGTCTCGGGAAGTACGGAAACACTGACGCGTCTCGTTCGCGGATCGATCGGAGGCCGGTACTTTCTGTTGCTCGGCTACTCCGGTTGGCACCCCGGACAACTGGAGCAGGAAATCGAGGACAACTCGTGGGTCATCGCACCGCTGAATTCGTCGATTCTCTTCGACGTGCCGGCTGAAGAGCGGTGGGGGGCTGCGTTGAGATCGATCGGCATCGAACCCGGCACCTTGGTCGATACCGGCGCCACTGAACCCAGTTGAGCCCAATTTTCCTAAGAAAAGGCCCAGCCGGTTGGCTGGGCTGAATATAAATTGGGAGGGTCGGTTCCGCCAATATGGTGGGATCAAAAGATGGGATATTAAGGTAGGCCGAAAAAAGGTTGGCCATAATTAGGTAGGTTTCAAGGTGGTTAGCTTTCCCGAACCCCTCCCTTTCTCAATTTATGCATTGATCTTATCATGGGCCCCAGAGGATGTCCACCTTACTGCCCAGGATTCATGGAGTTGCCTTCAATCTGTTTGGGCGCGGGACAATGAGATCACGAGCTCGAGCGTGTCACTGTCCTCGAGGACAATGTTCCTGTTTTCTTTGATGAATCCAGGAGCATCGACCTCGATGAGATGCGTGCCCGGCGTCATGGCGAGAGGGTTCTCCATCTGTCCCAACTCCCTACCGGTCGCGACAAATTCGCCATCGATGGAGACCGACGCCGACGTCGGATGGACACTGAGGCGCAACGAGGCCCCGACGTTCATCTCCTGGCCGCCCATGCGACCGGATCCGAGCGAGAGATCCAGTCTGAGGCTCGGGTCGGGATCGTGTGCGGTCGCCGGCGCAATGGTCTTCTCGTCCTCTTGCACCGGTGAAAAAACCCGTTCAAAGGGTTTTCCCTTGCCGAAACCGTCGCCCTTGCCCTTCTTGGGCTCACCTTTGACCCTCTCCATGTAATGCTTGACAGCAAACTTGCAGCCTGCTGTTGCATCGAGCTCCACGACGACGGTCCGGTATCCATCGAAACGGAGCTCGAGGCGATAGGCGCCGGGCTCCAGATAGAGATAGCCGGGCGTACCGTCGAGATACCGCGCTCTACCCACAAAGCGATCGTCGAGATAGACCCGGGCGTTCTTCGGCCGGACCTGGATGCTGACGACGGCCAGATCCGGTCCTTGCGGCATCCCGGCCGATTGGGGGGGCCCCGTCCAGTAGGCCGCCACCGGGATGCACGGCAGAAAGACCGCGCTCTCGTTCACCACATCAGCCGCACCAGCCTTCGCCGGCGCACCGGCCGTTGGAGCCGCCGGGGCCGATCCGGTCGCTCCGGTGGTAGTTTGTAGTGACGATGACGATCCGATCGCAATGAACTGGGCCCCGACCGGCACAGCGCCGGACATGGCAAGGATTCCCGTGAAGAGAACCACCCTCAATTCCGCCATGAGCCACCTCCGGCTACCGGGAATGCAATCCCTCTGCCAAGCCTTCGAGATAGCATTCATCGAGGAAGATGGTGTAGATCCTCTTTGGCACAACACCCTCGAAATATTCGCCAAACTCGACAAAGGCGGCCAATAACGTGCTTCGGAGGCGTTTGAGCGGCAATCGCCGCTTGACGCGCGGCAACCCGAGGAAATCCCCAAGCTCCGGGTGCAGACCGGCAAAGATCGCCGCCGAGAGTCCCGATGTCCTCTGTCGGCTACAGAATGTCCGCGGATGAACACGGTGGTAGTGAAGCGTTCGGGCCCGTGGTTGGTAGCGCAGACGGAGGCCTTCTCCAACCGCCCGGTAGGCAAACTCGATGTCCTCCCAGGCCGCTGCAGGGAAATCCTCCCGAAACCCACCAAGACGTTCGAGGATCCCCCTGGGCAGCGAGATATTCGAAGTGTAAAAAAAGTTGAATGGCACCTCGGTCGGATCCTCGATGATCGAGTAACCGAACTGGGCGCCGTACTCGTTGATGAATCTCGCGAACGGGCTGTCGTTGCCAGGTGGGAACGACGTGTATCCGAGAACCGCCAATGGGCCCGCGTCCCCAGCCAATCGATGCTCCTCGAGATGGGCTGCAAGCCATCCGGGCTGCGGCACCGTGTCATCGCCAAGGAAGAGGACAATCTCGCCGGTCGCAGTCTCCACCCCGCGATTTCGGGCGATCGCGGGGCCGGAGTTTTCCTGCCTCAGCGCGTTGAGGACCGACTCCGCAGCACGCGCGCTCAGCCACTCCCACGTCCCGTCGCTGGAACCGTCGTCCACCACCACGATCTCCACCCCAGCCCCGGAACGCCGGGCCTCTGCCCACACGGCCGCAACCACCCGGCGCAGGTCCTCGAGCCGGTTGTAGGTGGGGATGACGACGCTTGCCCGCAATTCTCACCACCTTAAAGAAACGCTAAAACGTCAAAACGTTCAACGTTGGAACGTTAGCACGATCGGGCGTTGTGCCTTAGACGACAACGCGAGGAATCGTCGGCGACAATCGGGCGAGGAACTCATAGTTGATAGTGTCGCTGAGAGTCGCGAGCTCTTCCACCTCAATCTCGTCGCCTCCCTGTTGACCGATCAGAACGACCTCGTCACCGATAGAGACCTCCGGAATGTCAGTAACATCCGCGATCAGAATATTCATGCAAACACGGCCGACGATCGGCGCGGATCGACCGCGGATGAGCGTCCGCGCCCGGTTGCCAAGCGCACGTGCATATCCGTCGGCGTATCCGACCGGAATGATTGCCAATTGGCTAGGCCTCCTGGCAGTCCACGTCCTACCGTATCCAACAGATGCATCCCTCTCTACCGACTGTAATTGGCCGACGATCGTCTTCCATGTGAGGACCGGTTTGAGCTGCAAGCCGCCGCCCTTGTGTTCGAGAGTCCACGACAAACGCGTCTCCCGTGAGGGCCAGTGACCGTACATCGAAATGCCGACACGCGCAAGCGTGAAATCCGTCTCCCGAAACAGGAGGGCGGCAGCGGAGCAAGAGGCGTGAATAAAGGTCGGAAGTGCACCGATCGCGCCCTTTGCAACGTCGAGAGCATCGTGGAAGTTCTGGAGCTGGGCGCGGGCGAATTCATGCTCGATTGTATCTTCGATATTGGCGAAATGGCCGGCGACTCCCACCACCTCGATCCCAGCTTTTCCCGCGTCCACCACCAGGGCAGGAAGCTCGGCGGCGGACATACCTTGACGTTTGGTACCGATATCCACCTTGAGATGAACCGGGAGTGAGATCCCGGACCGCTGTCGATACACGCCCACCCACCGAAGCGCTTCCGCCGACGATACGACGAGATGCACATCTTGATCGAGATCCCTGAATTCTGACGGCGGCACAAAGCCAAGGACCAGAATTTGGGTCGTCAGCCCCAGACTACGAAGCTCGCGAGCCTCCACGGCGCTGTGGACGCCCAGCCACTGCGCAATACCCGCGGCGCGCGGAGCGATCTCGGAGATGCCGTGGCCATATGCGTTGGCCTTGACCACGGCGAGGAGCGCGGTTTCAGGGCTGAGAATCTCCCGAAACAGCCGTAGATTGTGATCGAGCGCGCCGCCATCCAATTCGATGTGTTGCAGCGGCCGCGGGTCTCCCATTTCCACCGGCGCAGTCTACCGCGGAAAACGAACAGAAATCCAGGAGATTCACCTCTCGAATGACGCATGGAGCAATACCGACGCGCCATGTTGACTACATCCAGTCTTTTCTCCAGCAAAATTCGAGGTTCATTATTTCTGATAGCGGCCACTCGGAAGAAATCCCCTACACCGCAACATTTGACATCAGAAGCATCGCAGGAAAACCCTTCACAATTCTAAATTCCTCGAAAAAATATTCAAAAAAAATCCTTGACTGTTGATCAAAAAATCCATATGCTGACTGTAGTCTCTTTGGGAGGTGCTGTATGGCGTTCGAGAAGTTCATTCCGTCGCAGACATCCGGTGTCCGGCCTAGGGCGACCATTCGACCGAGCGGTTTGATCTCATTCGATGCCGCCTCAGTGGAGGCGTTCGGACTGAATTCCGTGTCGTATGCGGTGCTGTTTTTTGACAAAACCCGCAAAATCGTCGGGGTGCAGATGACCGATAAAGCAGGCGAGGACGGTGCGCTGCAACTCTCACGTCGGCGGCGATCGGTGAGCTTGAAAGCTCCACAGTTTTTCGATCTCTACGGGCTTTCTTTCGACGAGGCACAGAGATTCGACGTCGGTCAGAATCCGATATCGAAGATGCTGACCATTAGCTTGAAAAATGTGCCGCGACGTCGCGGTCGCCGGCCGAAGAAGACCTAACCCGGCCAGTTTAGTCCGACGCCAAAGAGCTCACGAAAGCCGGTGGTGGTTAACGAGGCGACCTCCCCCACCGGCGTTTTCATTTCCTCAGCCAGCCGCTGCCCCACGAGGGGCACATACGATGGTTCGTTGCGCCCTCCTCGATGTGGCACCGGGGCAAGAAACGGACTGTCGGTCTCAACCAGCACATGTTCTGGTTCGAGGACGGCCGCCATCTCCCGAATGTTGTGGGCCGCTTTGAAGGTCACCATGCCGGAGATGCCCACTCGGAGACCCAGGGCGATCACACGACGCGCCTCGTCGGGGCCCTCGGTGAAGGAGTGACAGACTCCTCGCAGACGACCCCGACGTTCAACGAGCAGAGACTCGAGGTCGCTCCAGGACTCGCGGTTATGGAGAACGACCGGAAGACCGACCTCGAGCGCCAGGTCAAGCTGCCACGCCAGAGCTGCAATCTGGTCTTCCTGCGGTGAGTTCATGTAGTGATAGTCGAGGCCGATCTCGCCCACCGCAACCACTCCATCCTGCGCGCAGGCGCCCTCGATCCGGCGCTTCAACCCGGCGTCGAGGGTCGCCGCCTCGTGAGGATGAACCCCCGCCGCAGCCACCACACGACCGGGGTAGTCCCTGGCAAGCGCGACCGCCGCATCGAGATCCTCACCACCGGTTGCCGGCGTCAGAACGCCGGCAACGCCGCATTCCACTGCACGTTCGAGAATCTCGGGTACCTCGTCCCGGCCGAACATCGTCAGGTGTGCGTGGGAATCAATCCAAAGAACATCCTGGTTCATCGGAAGATTCTACCCTGTCTTCATTCCTCAACCGAACCGGGGGATCAGGCGCGAATTCTCAATTCTCAATTCTCAATGCTCAATTTTGAATTTCCGCCCACTCTCTGTGAATCCCTAAGGGGTGGGAACTGAGAATTGAGAATTCAAAACTGAGAATTCTTCCCTTCGTCCCTCGCGACCAGCAGCGCCGCCCCCACGATGGCTGCGGTTTCCGTTCGCAGGGTGTGGCGCCCGAGCTTCAACCGCGGCCACCCACGGTCGGCCAGGAGCCCGGTCTCTTCCGGTGAGAAACCGCCCTCGGGCCCGACCACGAGCAGACGCCCGGCCGACGGCGGCAGATCGGCGAGCGCCACACCTTCACGGCCGGCAACAACCCCGTACGGGCCGAACATTTCGGAATCCACTACTTCGACAAGAGGCCTGATATCCGCGACCTCCATCGCCCATGGCCTGCGGCTCTGTTTGAGAGCCTGCAGAGCGATCCGCCGCCAGTGCTCGGCGCGGCCGGGCAGGGCGCCGCCCCTCACCTGCGTGCGATCGGTCACGACGGGCAGAACCCGCCGGACCCCGATCTCTACAGCCTTCTGAATCGCCCAATCAACGGCCCGGTTTCCGACCACCGCCATTGCAAGTGTGACCCCCTCGCCGCGCTGCGGCTCCTCGACCCGCATATCAATGATCTCAGCCTCGGCGACCTCAGCTTTTGCCGTACGCAGGACGGCCCGGGCCACCACGCCGGCGCCGTCGATCAAAACCACCTCGTCACCGGGGCGGCGACGCAGCGAACCCGTGACGTGCCGAGCCTCCGCAGCATCGAGCCTCACCGATTGCCCGCTCTCCGCGATGCCCGGCGATACCAGCATCCACGGCGGGCTCTTCATCGGCCCGATGCCACCGCTACCACGCTCATCCACTCCCCGAGCGAGCGCTCGCGCGTCACCTCGAGGTGATGCAACCTCAACGCTTCGGTGATATCACTGCTCTCGGTGACCAGGAGACCCGACAGCACCGCGACGCCGTCCGGCGCCAGGAATCCCTGCAGTTGCGGGAGAACGGGCAGCATGTTCGCGAAGATCATGTTGCACAACACGATGTTGAAGACCCGGGGCCCGAGGCAATCCGGCGGTCCGAGCACGTGTCGTATGCGTATCCGCCGTTCCTGAAGGTCGGCGGTCTCGCGCGCAATCCAGATAGCATCCTCATCGATATCAAGGGCGACAACCCTCTTCGCACCCAGCCCAGCCGCTGCGATGGCCAGGATTCCGGACCCGGTCCCGAGGTCGAGAGTCGTCGTGCCATCGACCTCGAGTCTCTCCAGTTCCAACAGGATCAACTGGGTCGACTCGTGACTGCCGGACCCAAACGCCGTTCGTGGTTCGATCACCAACCGTCGTCGCCCAGCGGGCGTCGGAGATGACATGCTGGGGTCTGGATCGATCCACCAACGATCACCGACCGGAAAAGGCCGTGCCCGCACGCGGTATTCGGTGAGCCAATCCTCGCCCGCAAAATCGTCGATCCTGGTTTCCCTCGCCCCGCACTCTTTCAGTAGAGCTCTCACATCATCGGCCGCATCATGATCGCCGGCCGCAAAGAACACGGCGGCTGAGATCTCGCCAGATCGCGCATCGCCGATCTCGGTCCCGAGCACGGGCCACCCCCCGAGGATTTGCGGAAGCTCGTCCTCCACGCTCTCTGGAAGAACGCATTGAAGGCTCAGGTAGGCTGCCACATCCGCTACTCGCCGCCACCGAAGGCCCGCTTCACGCGGTCGAAGAAGCCTTTGTCTATCTCCGGTTCGAGGCCCCCACCGAGGTCCGCAGCCTCCTCGATGAGACGCCTCTGTTCGGCACTCATCTTTTTAGGAATGACCACGCTCAGGTGGACATAGAGATCCCCCCGGCGACGACCGTTGACATGTGGCATGCCGGAATCGCCCAACCGAATCACCTCGCCAGGCTGCGCCCCAACGGCGACTTCGACCTCGCGCTCCTCGCCGAGAATCGTTGTGATCGGAACGGTCGTGCCGAGCATCGCCTGATACGCCGAAACCGGAAGCTCGAGGTGGAGGTCGACGCCGTCGCGCTCAAACACGTCGTGCTCGGCGATCGCCATCACCACAAAGAGGTCCCCCGATGGGCCTCCGAGGGTGCCACCCTCTCCCTCACCGGAAAGGCGCATCCGCATCCCACTGTCGACGCCGGCCGGCACCGTCATTTTGAGGGTTGATTCCTTCTCCGACCGGCCCCGGCCGCCACAGTCGCTGCACGGATCGCGGTTCACACTGCCCGCACCCCGGCAGGTGGGGCAGGTCTGGGCGACGGACAGAAATCCACGACGGAAGGCGACCTGTCCCGAGCCGTGGCAGGTGCCACAGTTTTCGGGTGTGGTGCCGGGTTTCGAGCCCGAACCCCCGCACAGATCGCAGGTCTCGAAGCGTGGCACTCGGATCGACCGCTCCATCCCGGTCGCCGCCTCTTCGAGACTCAGCTTCAAGGTGTACTGGAGATCATGACCGCGATGCGGTCGTCGGCCCGTTGCCTGCTTCCTCGTTGAAAAGATGTCGCCGAACCCGAAAAGATCGCCAAGGATGTCGGCAAAATCTCCAAAGGCACCCGGATCGAAGCCCGTGAAGCCCTGGCCGCCCAAGCCCTGGTGACCGAATCGGTCGTACCGGCCGCGTTTGTCGACGTTGGAAAGTACGGCGTAGGCCTCGCACGCCTCCTTGAACTTCTCCTCGGCCTCCGGGAGGTCCGGGTTCCGGTCGGGGTGGTATTTCACCGCAAGACGACGGTATGCCGCCTTGATCTCGCTCGTCGACGCACTCCGCTCGACGCCGAGAATTTCATAGTAGTCTCGCCGAACTCCGTCTGTCATCTGGGACCGTTACTCGCTTTCAGATTCTTCGTCCTTCGCCGGAGGCGCGTCTGGCCTCATGTTGAGGTCCCTGCCCAAGGCGGCGATAGGATCGAACATGATGACCTGGGTAAGGACATGGGCCGCATCCTGGACGGAGCAGGTCGCCTCCTCGAGAACCGACCGTTCCTCGCTGGTCAGCGCCTTTCGTGCCCGGTTCAGCGTTTCCCGCACGTCCTCGCGATCTTCGTTTGACAGACCGCCGCCGAACTCTCGCACGACCCGTTCATTGGTGTATAGCAGGCCCTCGAGGCGGTTCTGTAACTCGCGGATCTCACGGCGCTCCAGATCGTCCTTGCGAAACTTGTCTGCCTCCACGATCAGGGTGTCGATTTCGTCCTTGCTCAACCCGCCGGCCGGGTTGACCTCGATGCTCTGTTCCTTACCGGTGGCAAGGTCGCGCGCGCCAACGTTGACGATACCGTTTGAATCAATGGAGAACGTGACCTCGATCTGCGGCACGCCTCGCGGAGCGGGTGGGATGCCCACCAAATCGAATCGGCCGAGCGACCGGTTCTCGCCCGAAATTCCACGTTCGCCCTGGAGAACGTGCACGTTCACCTTCGTCTGGTTTTCGCTCACGGTGGTGAAGATCATCGACTTCTTGGTTGGTACGGTGGAATTGCGATCGATGATCTTCGTGAACAGCCCGCCGTGGGTCTCGATACCCAGCGAAAGCGGCGTCACGTCGAGCAGGATCAGGTCCTTGACCTCACCCTGGAGGATTCCCGCTTGAATCGCCGCCCCGATTCCCACAACCTCGTCGGGGTTGATCTCCTGGTTGGGCTGCCGTTTGAAGAACTCGCTGACGGTCTTCTGAACCAGAGGCATCCGAGTCTGACCACCGACCAGAATCACCTCGTCGATCTGACCCGGCTCCACACGCGCCGCCTCGAGCGCATTTCGGCACGGCTCGAGGGTGCGCTCGACCAGATCCGCCACCAGGCTTTCGAGCTGGCCTTGACTGATTGTCACCTGAAGGTGCTTGGGACCGGTGTGGTCGGCAGCGATAAAGGGCAGGGAAATCTCGGATTCCTCATGACTGGAGAGATCGCACTTAGCCGCCTCCGCGGCCTCCTTGATGCGCTGCATGGCCATCATGTCGTCGGAGAGGTCGAGCCCGGTCTCGGTCTTGAACTCCTGGAGGAGATGCTCCATGACCCGGGAGTCGAAATCCTCGCCCCCGAGGAAGGTGTCGCCGGCGGTGGATTTGACCTCGTAGATTCCATCCCCGATGTCGAGAACCGAGATGTCGAAGGTGCCACCGCCGAGATCGTAAACCGCGATGGTCTCATTCTTGTTCTTGCCGAACCCGTAGGACAGCGATGCGGCCGTCGGCTCGTTGATGATCCGTACAACCTCGAGGCCGGCGATGGTGCCCGCATCCTTGGTCGCCTTACGCTGGCTGTCATCGAAGTAGGCGGGGACCGTGATGATCGCCTGGTCAATCTCCTCGCCCAGAAACTCCTCGGCAAACTCCTTGATCTCGTGCAGGATGAACGACGACATCTCTTGTGAACTGTATTTCCGGTCAAGAATCTCGATGCTGACGTCGCCATTTTCCGCCTCGACGATCGAATACTGGACCAGGGTCCTCGCCCATCGGACCTCCTCAGAGTCGTACCGCCTGCCGATCAGCCGTTTCACCGCATAGGCGGTGTTCTGCGGGTTGGTCATGGCCTGACGCCGAGCGATCTGCCCAACCAGTCGTTCGCCCGAGGCTGTGAACGCCACCACCGAGGGAGTGGTTCGGGCGCCTTCCCGGTTGGGGATCACGACAGGCTTGGTGACATCGACGACCGCGGCGCAGCAGTTGGTGGTCCCGAGATCGATTCCGATGATCTTACTCACGAGAGACCTTCTCCGTTGTTGCCGTTGCCGCCGGCCTCCGGCGCCACAACCACACTGACCATCGCCGGGCGAACCAGTCGATCGCCCAGAGTAAAGCCCTTGAGCATGACGGAGGCCACCGTTCCCAAAACCCGCTCACTGTCCTCCACCCGCTGTACCGCCTCATGAAGCTCGGGATCGAAGGGCTGGCCCAGCGGATCCACCACCGCGACTCCCGTACGCTCGAGAACGTCCCAAAGCTGGCTGGCGATCATCTCTACGCCCTGGTGAAAGGCGCCGCTGTCGTCTTCGGCGTGCTTCAGCGCCCGCTCGAAGTTATCGAGCACCGGCAGTAGGTTTCTCACCAGTTCTTCCGTCGCCGCACGCTGACCCTCATCGCGTTCTCGCTCAACCCGCTTGCGAAAGTTGTCGAACTCGGCCAACTTGCGAATATAGATGTCGCGCACGTGGTCGAGCTCCTCCTTGAGGTGATCCACCTCCTCGCTGACAGAGGTTTCAGTCACGGCATCCGCAGCCTCCAGAAGATCCGGCTCCTGATCCACGGGGGTCAGGTTCTTTTCCTCGTCGACAAACTCGATCTCGATCTCGTCGGCGAGGCTATCGGAGTCCGCGGAAAAGTCCTTTTTGTCATTCATCAATCGCTCCAGAATATTTCCCACCCATTTGTGACCTGTTTCTGTCGGTGAAAATCACTCATTGGGGGCGTGATATTTCGCTCAGCGTGTCTCCTATGAACTCAACGATCGGGACGATTCTCCGGTAGTCCATTCGGCGAGGGCCAACAACGCCAACCGCACCGGCACGCCGCTGGTCTTTGAAGTACAACGTCGCAACGATGCCGAGGCTGCCCGAAGCCGTGGCCTCCGATTCCTCGCCGATCAAAACCTGCGTGCGGCCGTTCTCAAAGACGCGTCGAAACTCCTTTGCGATGCACGACCGGTCCTGCAGCGTGGCCAGCAGCGATCGCACCCGGTCGATCTCGGAAAAGTCGACGGTGGCGAGAAGGTTGTCGGTGCCCGCAACACAAACCTCGACGTCGTTCTCTTCGATCGAGAACAACTGGCGCACGATACCGCGTGCATCCGCAGGAATGTCACTCATTTCAGCCACATTACCGGTTCCGGTCAATCGATTGAAATGTGCATCGACGGCCTCAAGCGAGGTTCCGGACAGAAGCCGTGTGAGGTAATTGGATAGCGTCTGGAGCTCTTCTCTCGTCCTGTCCCGGTCCAGTTCAAGGACACGTTTTTCCACGGTACCGTCGTCGGTGACGATCACTCCCAACACTCGGCCCTTCTCGAGAAGGACCAACGATATCGCCTCCAGGATGGGTCCGTCGCCCATGGGCCGAACCGCAACCCCGGCCTCCTTGGTCGCCTCGGCGACAACCTGCGCCACCCATTCAATATCTTCGACGAACTCACGCCGCATTGAGTTCACACGCCATGCCAATTCACGCCTGGCAGTTGCCGGCAGGGGACCCGACCGATCGATGTTATCCACGTAGCGGCGGAACCCACGATCCGAGGGAACGCTACCGGCCGATGGATGAGATCGGCTGAGATAACCCCGTTCTTCCAACTCGGCCATGACGTTGCGTATGGTGGCCGACGACAATCCGAGACCGGAGTGCCGAGCCACCTGTCGCGACGCAACCGGTTCGCCCGAGCGAGTGTATATCTCCACTGTGACGCAGAGAACGGAAAGCGCTCTCTTGCTCAATTCCATCTATTCCTCCCGCTCAATCATCTGCTGACCCGCCCTTCCATCGGGAGTGAAAATCGCAACTGGTTCCACCTTCAGGCCGTCCGCATCAACCCGGCTCATTGTAGCATCGCGTAGATCGTCGATCGGCGATGAGTGGCGCCGCGGGACGGCAAGCGTCTCGGTCCGCAAGCCGCAACCGACTGTGGAGATTGACCGTTGCGGGGCGGTGTGTTAGCTTGGGAGTTGCGGACCGGTCGCAATTCTACCATGGTTTTCTTCAACTGGGCGACGATGCAAATGGCTGCCAAGATCGTATATTACGGTCCTGGTCTGTGCGGGAAGACGTCCAATCTCAGCTACATCTACGCGAAGACCTCTCCGAACTCACGCGGTGAAATGGTGTCGCTTGAGACTGAGTCCGACCGGACGCTCTTTTTCGACCTCCTGCCGATAGAGGTAGGAACCATCGGCGGATTCAAGACTCGCCTCCAACTCTACACTGTGCCCGGCCAGGTCTTTTATAACACCACGCGGAAGCTCGTGCTCAAGGGCGTCGACGGATTGGTATTCGTGGCTGACTCGCAGCGCCCGATGCGCGACGCCAACATCGAGAGCTTTGCCAGTCTTGTTGAGAATCTCCAGGAGTTCGGACTCGCGCCATCTGAGATTCCAATCGTCTTCCAGTTCAACAAGCGCGATCTGAGCAATATCCTCACGATCGACGAGCTCAACGCCGACCTCAATCCGAACGGCACGTTCCTATTCCAGGAGGCCTCGGCCGTCAACGGTGACGGGGTCATCACGACCCTCAAAGAGATCACAAAGATCACCCTCAAACATCTGCGGTCGAGGATGTCGACCCCAACTCCTTCCGCCAACAAGGGCATGGTCGGCTCGTCGACCGTCCGGCCGGTCAAACCGCCACGGCCGGCGCCCGCTATCTCCGCCCAGTCGCTCGCCCGTGCAGCCGCCGAAGGCGCCGGAGAAAACAAGCACGAGGCGTCGGCGGAGGTGGCATCGGAAGCCCCGGCTGCGCCGGCGGAGGCCGGACCCCCTCGTGCTGAGCCCCCGACCGAACCTCCTCCCCAGGATGCCGAACCCATTGCCGTCGAAAACGCCGAAGCTGCAGGCCCTGCCGGCGAAGAAGCCGGGGAGCCATTCCCCGATGCGGAGGTTACCGAGGTCACTGAAGATCCGCAGGATATGGTGTCCTTCAATGAAGACTCCGCGGTGATCGAGGTCGAGTTCGACACCGAGTCCAGACCCGGCCTGGAACCTCCACCTCCGGTCAAGCGCGTCCACGTGAGCAATCACATGGACATCCTTGCCGAGCTCGATGGGCTGCGGAAACAGGCGACTATGGCAAACAGCGGTCAGAGCTTCAAGGCAACGACCCCAGATCTCGACCTCGATTCTCTGTTGTCCGCGGACTCCGGTCAGACACGGAAGCTGCAGCGAAAGATCAACGAGGCGCTGAACTCGGACGTATTCAAGAACATGCGTGGGCTGCAGGTGGCGATCCGCATCCAAGGCGAGGACGGCGACACCATTCACACGTTTGACCCGGTTTCCCTCAAGGTGGAGGACGCAAAATTTCTCAAGAGGCTATGCCTCAAATTCTCGCTCGATCTGGAAAACCTCCGTTGAACCGATTTGTTACGCGATCGACCTATCGCCTGTTGTGTCTCGGGGCGTCGGCGCTGATCATTGCAGCCTGCAGCTCCTCCCCACAGCCGTCGACCCAGCTGACGACCGCGGTCGAATACCGTCCGGAAGCGTATATCGGTTGGGAGGAGTTGACCCGGGAACGGGCGGATGCATTCATGGCGTCAGCTCAGCAACTCCAGGCGGAAGGACGGTCCCATGAGGCGATGGCCCGGGCGGACGAGGCGCTATGTGAGGTGCTGGCCACGCCACCGGGGTATCGGCCCCGGCCCGGGTACCTGGATTATCTCGCCGAACTCATCGACGAGGCGAACGAGATCGAGGCTTCGATCCTGCCGATGAACTGGGGGCTGGACACGACCGAAGAACTCGTGATCCTGCCCCCGATCGATCTCTTCGTCGACGAGGGTCCCGGAGAGGTGATCGTCGAGGATGGTCAACTGCCGTCGAGCGATTTTCCGCTGATCCTCAACCAGACCGTGGAGAAATTCCTCGAGGCGATGGCCGGTTCCAGCGAGTACCACCAACGAATCGAGGTCGGGCTTGGGCGGGCAGGCGCCTATCTGCCGATGATCCGCGCCGAACTCGCACGCGCCGGCTTGCCCGAGGATCTTTCCTACCTTCCCCTCATCGAGTCAGCATTCTCGCTCAAGGCCTACTCTCGGGCACGGGCGCATGGCATGTGGCAGTTTATTTCCTCAACCGGGCGCTATTACGATCTCGAGATTGGGTCCCTCATCGACGAACGACGCGATCCGGTTCGCTCCACCGAGGCCGCGGTCGCCTATCTGAGTGACTTGCACGACCAGTTCAACGACTGGTACCTGGCCCTGGCGGCCTACAACTCCGGTGCCGGAAACGTCCGACGAGCCGTTCGCCGCTCGGGAAGCACCGACTTCTGGGTTCTCCGGCGATACCTCCCTCGCGAAACCCGCAACTACGTACCGGCGTTCATCGCCTCGGTCATCGTTGCCAAGAACCCGGCGCGGTACGGCTTCACACCGCCGCAGGAGACCCCATGGAACTACGACTACATCGAGGTTCCCGATGCTCTCGACCTGCAGTTCCTGGCGTCAGAATCCGGCATCCCGCTCGATGATCTGCGCGAACTCAACCCCGCCATCCGACGTGATCTAACGCCGGCACGTGGGACCACAAGCCTTCGTCTTCCATTGGGAACGGCCGCCGACGCGCAGGCGGTCCTCGACTCGAACCCACGCGACACGTGGGCGCCGCGAATGATCCACATCGTCCGCCAGGGTGACAACCTGTATGTCATCGCGCGCAAGTACGGTTCGAGCATTAGCGCGATCCGCCAGGCCAACGGGCTCCACGGCAGCTTGATCCGCCCGGGTCAGAGCCTTGTTGTTCCCCGCTTCGGCACGAACACCCAGGTCGCTCGCCAACAACCTCTGCGGACCGGTGATGATGGATCGTACGTAGTGCAGCGAAACGATACCCTGTGGGACATTGCTCGTGGGTTCTCGATTTCGGTGGATAGCCTCTGCGCCGCCAACGGTCTCGCCCGCAACCAGGTCATCCGGCCCGGCCAGCGACTGACGATCCCGGACGGCGTGTCGCGTACATCCGCCGCACGCCCCACCGCCAGCCGCAATCCCATCGCATCGACCCACACGGTTCGTTCCGGAGACACGCTGTACGACATAGCCCTCGCCAACGGCGTCACGGCCACCGCCCTGCGCCGCGCCAACGGGTTGTCCAGCTCGCGCATCCACCCCGGTAAGGTCCTGAAGATCCCCGCTCCGGTCGCCAAGCACGCCCCGGCTCGCACCGCGAGTGCGCCCAACACGTACAGGGTCCGGAAGGGCGACACCCTTTCTGACATCGCCCGCCGATTCGGGGTGTCGACCTCCGCACTACGCCGCGCCAACGGGCTCTCGACCTCCCGCATCTACCCCGGCGACGTCCTCCATATCCCGACCTCCCAGGCCAAGGGCTGAACGAATTCGGAATTCGGAATGCCGGCAGCCGACCATTTTTTAACCGCAAAGACGCCAAGAACGCAAAGGCCACACACTCATCGCAATGTGCCCACAGATCACGCAGATGAACGCAGATCATCGCATCAACTGGGGCAGTAGTGCCGGAGATTGACGGCGGAACAGGTGGCGAGGTCTGCGCTCTCAGAGAGCGCAGGCCGCTGGATCGGGCAGCCGCTCCAGGCGCAAGCGTCAGTCGCGGATGCCCGATCCAGCGGTCCCAGGTCGTCGTTCGACGACGGCCGGGACCTCGTTACGTGATCGAGTCTCGCCGGAGACGATCTGCGTGATCTGCGGGCACATTGCGATGTCTTCGTGCCTTCGTGTCTTCGTGTTTGCGACGTGGACGGGCGACCGGCTCGGCGAGGCTGCTACAATCCTGAGCCCGTACCGGGTGATGGAGTGAGTGGATGACGGAGAACATTGAGATCAGACCGGATTTTTCCGACGCGCTGCAGACCGAAAACTGGGATCGAGTCGAGGAGCTGTGGTTGGAGGCCCTCGAAGAAACGCCGATTCCCACCACCGAGCTCTTCGAAGTTCGGCGCCTGATCTGGAAGACCGGCAAGAAAAACCTTGCCCGCACCCTTCTCGATCTCCTCGCTGAGTCCCTCGAAGGATCCGGTGCGGGGGCGGACGCCCTGGACGCCCTCCGCGAGCTCACCCGGCTGGCCGAAAAGAAACCCTCCCCCGAACTCCTCGAGCGCCTGGTCCGCAGCCTGCGAGACGCGCGCACCGGCAGCCCCTCGTTGGGGGCCATTCTCGAGCATCACCCAATCGTCACCGCGAGACGGCCACTCGATGAGCTCGATATTGCCAGATGTTTGCTCGACCATGATCTCGGAACCGTGGTCGAGGTTGTTGGCAAGGGTGTTGGTCGGGTTGTGGACCTTAATCTCCAGCTCGAAAACATCAAGGTCGATCTCGGTGGAAACCGTCCGGCATCGATTCCGTTCGGGGCGGTCAGACGATATCTACGCCCTCTACCCGAGGGCGATTTTCGCCGCAAGAAGGTCGAGGATCCCAAGATGCTCGCCGAATTCGTGGAGCAGTCGCCGGCTGACGCCATCGTCGAAGTGCTGGAGAGTCTCGGCGAACCGTCGGGTGTGGCCGCGATCAAAGCCGCGCTCGATGGTCTGGTACCGGCCTCCCGATGGACATCCTGGTGGGCCAAGGCCCGCAAACACCCACGGATCCTGAGCACGGGCACGGGTTCCCGACTGCGCTACACCGTGAGTCACAGTGCAGAAGGTGTCGACGAGGCACTACTTGGCGAGCTTCGAGCAGCGTCTTTCGCCGAAAAGCCGGCCGCCGCACGGCGTCTCGCCGATCGCGGAGCTGATGCCTCGCAGGCAGCCGCGGCGGTTCTCAGAGAGTCCTTGGCCGAGATCGAGGCATCGGATCCAGGACTCGCGTGGCATATCTCCGGGGTTCTCGCCGGGCTTCCGGGCGGCGCCGAGACCTCGGACTCCTGCCGGCGGCGGTTGCTCGCGGACGCCGATCCGCTGGCGCTGTTGGCGGGGGTGGGCGACCGGGCCGCCCGCGCGAATGCCCTCAAGGCGATCGCCGACTCCAACCCGGAGGATTGGCCCCGGATCTGGAGCGAGTGGTTTCTGCACGAGGAAAACGCCCAGCTACTGGATACGATCGCCGGCCGCCTCGAAGCTGATCGGCACTCCGACCTCGTCGATCGCGCCCTCGAGGCGATCTTCCGCAATCACAACGATCATCCCGCCCAGTTCATCTGGGCCTGCGAGGCGATGACCGAGGAGAATTGCCCCGAAACGGTACGGGCGCGAATGACGCCGTCACTGCTCGAAAAGCTGCCCGACACGATAACCCGCAAGCAGTTCTCCGCTTATAGAGGGCGTGCCAAGACTCTGCTCGACGGCGGGCGGGTGGCCATCCGGTTGCTGGTGGAATCGGCGAGTTCCCAACAGGCAACGAGGTTTAGCGAGAGGATCTCCCGCATCGACACGGTGGAACCGCACCGAGCGCGGTTGGTTGAGCAGGCGGCCGCGCAGCGGCAGGACGCGCCGGCGACCCATGTGGCGCCAGTGCTGGCCGCCACCCGCGCCATGATCGACGCCAAGCGCGAGGAGCTCAGAATGCTCGTCGAGGCCGAGATCCCAAAAACCCTCAAGGGCATCAACGCGGCCGCCGCCGAGGGCGATCTGCGTGAGAACTTCGAGTATCACATGCTTCGAGATCGCCAGGAGCTGCAGTCGGCACGAGCCGCCAAGCTCCAGGAGGATCTGGCGGTTGTGCGGATCCTCGAACCCGGCGCAGCCGACACGTCGACTGTGAACCTCGGCACTCTTATTCACCTCGAGGGGAAGAGTGGAGAACCGCTCGAGCCCGTCACCATCCTCGGCGTCTGGGATGCCGATCTCGAACGGCGGATCTACGCCAACGGTTCCGACCTCGCGCAACGCCTGCTCGGCTGCGTAGTCGGCGACACGGTCGAGGTCGAGGAGGGCCCCGCGACCATCACCCGCATCGAAGCATGGACAGGCAGCGAGTAAATTCTCAATTCTCAATTTTGAATTTTGAATTTTTTTCCCGGCCACCCCCGAGCACTGGGTTTGGTCGGAAATTGAGAATTCTGGCAGCGATGGACCGACTACACTCTCACCATGCCTTCTCGTGGTGGAAGTCTCGCGCTCTACCTGGGTCTTCGGAGCTTTCTCGAGGTCGGCGGTCGTCTTCCCCTGCGGCTGACCCGCGCCATCGGGCCGCGACTGAGCGCAGTGGCGTTCAATCTGTCGTCCCGCAGCCGGCAGCGGATCAACTCCCATCTCGAAATCGCCTTCCCAGAGCTCGACCAGGACCAACGAGACGCGTTGAAAGCCGGATGCGTCCGCCACTTCGGCCTCATGTTGGCCGAGGTCGCCTGGCTATGGCGGGCGCGACCGGACCAGATCGAGCCCATCTGCGAGATTGAGGGCATGGAGCACCTCAACACCGCCCTCGAGGGCGGCCGGGGCGCCATGATCACGACTGGACACTGCGGCAATTGGGAGCTACTCAGCGCCCTTCTACCGATCGCCGGCGTACCGCTCATCACGGCGGTTCGCCAGCTCGACGATCCGCGGTTGGACAATCTCGTCAACACCATGCGCACCCGCTTCGGCACCGAGATCGTGCCCCGGGGGCCGGCCGCCGGGCGCCATCTCGCGCGGGCGCTGGCAAGGGGCGGGGTTGGCGCTCTACTCATCGACCAGGACATCCAGGACGTTCCGGGGGTCTTCGTACCCTTCTTCGGTCGTCCCGCGTGGACTCCGTCCGGGGCTGCAACGCTCGCCATCAGGATGAAGTTTCCGTTGCTCCCCGGATTCATCCACCGGCGCGCCGACGGCACTCACAAGGGCGTGATCCACCCTCCCCTGCCGGTGCCGACCGACGGCACCCTCGCGGACAGGGTCGAGGAGTTGACCGCCTCTGCCACCGCGGCCATCGAGCGCCAGATCCGCCAATACCCGGAGCAGTGGGTGTGGATGCATCGACGGTGGAGAAGGCAACCGGAGAAGAACGTTTCACGTTAAAACGTTTTCGGAGTGCAATGCTGGTCTCTGAGTGATACGGGGGTCAATACAAAACGTTCAACGTTTAACGTTCTAACGTGTAACGCCTTCTTTCGGGCAGATTTCGGAGAGCACGCAATCCTCACAGCGTGGCGATCGTGCGGAACAGACTCTTCGCCCATGGAGGATCATCCTGGTCGAGAAGGCGATCCATTGGTTGCGAGGCAGAAGCTCCTCGAGCTCCTCGGCTATCTTTTCCGGATCCTCGAGATCGGTGAGGCCGAGACGCTTCGCGAGACGGCGCACATGGGTGTCGACGGTCACCCCGGCGGCGATGCCGAAGCCCTCGCCGAGGACCACCTTTGCGGTCTTGCGGCCGACCCCCGGAAGTCTCACCAGGGAGTCGATGTCCGACGGCACGACGCCGCCATGCTCCTCGACAAGGATCCGGGCGGCAGCCCGCAATGAGGCCGCCTTTTGCCGGTACATCCCCGTCGACCGGATCGCCGCCTCGACATCCTCCTGGGCGGCTGCTGCCAGGTCGGCCGCGTGCGGCCAGCGGACGAAAAGACCGGGAGTCACTCGATTGACGCGGACATCGGTGCACTGGGCCGACAGCACGGTGGCCACCAGCAGCTCCCAGGGCGAACGAAAGTCCAGCTCACACCGGGCGTCGGGGTACTCGCCCTCGAGCAGCTCGGTGACCGCGGCCGCGCGCTGCCCGCGATCCACCATCAGTACGAGAAGGTGGAGCCGCCGATGAACTCCCGGAGGATTGACGTATGGGGCACCTCGTCCGGGAAGATCGGCACGAACAGGGAAAGACCCTTGAGCAGACGGAAGGCCTCGGTGTATGCCCTGCTGGTCCGCGGCACCTGGAGGAGGAATCTCTCCGCATAGGGTTTGAGGACCGCGGGCTCGTAGACCACGGCCGAGTTGAACATCACATCCGCCTGCTCCTGGAAGGGGAAGATCCACTGTCCCTCGCCGCGCCGCACGCGCTCCCACAGATCGATGGTGCGTTCGGCGGTGAAGCCCCTGAAGAGGTGATCGCGAACGATGCGGCGAATCAACCTCGCATCGGACGTGAAGATACGGTTGTGATCGTCGATGGCCAGCTGCGACAGCGCGGAGATGAAGATGCGGTACTTCTGGTCACGCGGCACTGTTTGGGTCAACCGGTCGTTGAGACCGTGAATCCCCTCGACGACCAGTATCTGGTGGTCTCCGAGGCGCATTTCACGCCACGCATCCTCGGGCTTGCGCGTGCCGGTGACGAAGTCGAATCGGGGCGTGAGGATCTCCCCGCCCTTCATGAGCTCTGCGAGGTGACGGTGGAACAGCTCGAGATCAATCGCATCGAGGGATTCGAAGTCCGGCCGACCCTGGTCGTCGCGAGGGGTCTGGTCGCGGTTGACATAGTAGTTGTCGAGGGATAACGAGACCATCTCGATGCCGTTGACCGCGAGCTGGATTCCGAGCCGCTTGGCAAAGGTCGTCTTGCCCGACGACGTGGGTCCGGCGATCGTCACCAGGCGAACCCGTGGCCGATGGGAGAGAATTTCGTCGGCCACCTGCGAAATCTTTTTTTCGTGCAACCCTTCGGCGATACGGATGATGTTGCTGATTTCGTCATTGAGACAGAGCTGATTGAGCTGCCCAACGTTTTGCACGCCGAGCACTTCCTGCCAGCTGCGGGTTTCAACATAGGTCTTGAACAGCAGAGGCCGAGG
>CAYPBC010000004.1:0-25651 GCA_964408845.1 uncultured Thermoanaerobaculia bacterium | reverse complement strand
TCATCGAGATGGACAGTCAGTGCCACGGCCAAGGGGGCGAGGGCCAGGCCTAGAAGGGAGTCCGCAGATGGCACT
This sequence comes from uncultured Thermoanaerobaculia bacterium, assembly GCA_964408845.1. Lineage (GTDB taxonomy): Bacteria > Acidobacteriota > Thermoanaerobaculia > Thermoanaerobaculales > Sulfomarinibacteraceae > Sulfomarinibacter. The sequence continues at coordinate 25,576 of CAYPBC010000004.1, read as the reverse complement.
CATCCGCGGTAGGGATCGAAAAGCACCAGCACAGATCTTCACGGCCTCGATGGCGGACATCGTCTTCTTGCTGTTGGTCTTCTTCATTCTCACCTACAAGGTAGAAGTGGATCGCACGAAGATGGATTTGCCGGACACGTGGATTCGAATCAAGGTCCCTGAGAAAGCAGCGGTTGTCTCGATTTCTCCTCCGGACGACATATCCGGCCCGCCGTTGACGATCCGCGTCTCAACCGGTGCCGAAATGTCGTTGCCGGTCAGCACAGATGAGGAAATCGTGACCTTTGCCTCGACCGAGGTGGCCCGGGACCCCGAAAAGGAGTTTATCGTCAAGGCCGATGAATCGGTGCCATATGAAAGGGTCGATGCGGTGCTCGACGCGCTCAAGCAGTCAAAGGTCAAATACATATTCCTCCTGTCCGATCAGAAGACCGTGAGAGAGTAGGCGGGGGCAACCATGAGGATCCAGAAAAAGGAAATCGCGTCCGAAATCTTCACCGGATCGATGGCCGATATTTCCTTCCTGTTGATCATCTACTTCATGATCACGTCGGCATTCTCCGCAGATCGCGGCATGGATTTTGCCCTTCCCGAGGAAACTGACACGCCCGAGATCAAGCAGGAAGACTCAATCGACGTGCATGTGCTGCGCGGTGGCGCGGTCGAGATCGACGCCAAAGGCATGCCTCTCGAGGGCATACTGCCGTACGTGCTCGATAAACTCAAGCAGAACCCGGACAAGCCCGTGATTCTGCGCACCGATCCCGACGCCACGTACGGTGACATGATTCGTGTTTTCGACCTGCTTCGTCAGGCCCAATCGGAGTGGACGGACGCCGATGGCCGACCGTTGTACATGGACGTCCATGGGAATCCGTTGGTAGGGATCAAGACGATTTCAATCCCCACCCGACGTGAGATCGAGAATCTCTGGTCGATGCTCGGAATTCAGTGAAAGGGGAAGGCATGACCGATTCTCCAAAACCCCCCCAAAAACCGGAGGCGAATCAGAACTCAAAGGTGGCGCTGAGCACCACCCAAACGCTGATCACCGAAGAGATCCAGGACCGCAAGGTCACCCGATGGGCCATCGGAATCGCGTTGATTCTGCATGTCATCCTGTTTGCCATCCACTGGCCGACGTTCGCCGGCGGTCTTTCCGACGCCAGAGAGAAGAAATCTAAGATCTACGTCGTCAAACAGGTCAAGTTCAAGCAACCTCCGCGACGCGAGATGGAGCAGATTACGAAACCGAAGACCCAAAAGGTGCCGATCCCAGACCCCTCTCCGGACGAACCCGAGCCGATCAGGGATCAAGAGCCCGACGAGGACGTCGATTTTGTGCCGGACGAGAATCTGGTTCTCGGGGTTCCCGATGCGCCGCCTCCGCCCGAGCCGGAGGGACCCGTTCGCTTTGTGGTCGGCGGTAATATCACGGAACCGCAGAAGCTCAGCGGACCCACCCCCATCTATCCCGAGGCTGCGCGTCGGGCCCGAATTCAGGGGGTCGTGGTGCTCGAGTGCACGATCGGCAAGGACGGGCGTGTGATCAACGTCAAGGTGTTGCGCGGCTTGCCTCTCGGTCTGACCGAGAGTGCCGAGGACGCCGTTCGAAAGTGGAGATTCAAGGCCTCGACTCTGAACGGAAAGCCCGTGGAGGTTCTCTACATTCTCACGGTGCGGTTCAACCTGCAGTAGATACTCCAAATGTCTCTGCAAGGATCTTTGAGTGAACTGCCTCTGCCCGACGTTATCCAGTTGGTCAGCGTCTCCGGCAAGACAGGTGCGTTCGAGATCCAGAGGGAGCATGAGACGGGGAGCATTTTCCTCCGAGACGGACAGATTGTCGATGCCATGGTCGGCCGTCTCCGTGGAGATGCTGCGGTCTATGAAATGGCCATCTGGTCGCAGGGTTTCTTTGTCTTCAGACCGGGCGAGGAGACCGACGAGGTCACCATCCATATTTCAAACGCCAACCTCATGATGGAAGCGGCGCGACGGCTCGACGAATGGCGAGTCCTGTCGCGGAAGATTCCGTCCCTCGATTTGGTGCCGTATTTCACGACCCGTGAAAAAGGTGCAGACCAGGTCACCCTGAGTCCGCAAGAGTGGATTCTCGTCACCCGGATCAACGGTGAACGCTCCATCGAGGAGATCGCCAATCAGCTGGGGTGGACGCCTTTTGACGTCTCCAAGTTACTCTTTGGGATGGTCACAACGAGCTTGGTGGCGCTCGGCAATCCCGGCGAGTCCGGGGAAACGGGTCAACGATGGCAGGCGGGGCTCAACCCCGTGACCCTCCTTGGTTTGGCCGAGAAGATTCGAGCGGTGGCGCTGGATGTCGTGGGATCGGGCGGTGAACGTACCATCGAGAAACAATACAGTTCGGCGCGCACCCAGATCGAACGAGGAGAGGGGTTTAGCGCGTTGCACGAGATGGTGGAACAGCACACAAAAGCTATTTCGTTGCTCAAAGGCGCTGCCACCGCCGCGATGTTCGATGAGCAGGTCCGTCCCTTGCTCGGTGAGATGCAACAAACCTGAGAGTGATCTCGTTACGACAACTGGAGGATAAGATGAAATCGAGGGTCAGCCGAACGACGATCGCAGCAGCGGTGGTTCTCCTGTTGTTGGCGATGACAGTGCCGGCAAACGCCGAGTGGAACAAGGGCCTCGAAGCGTACAAGAAGAAGGACTGGGCCACAGCGGTCAAGGAATTCGAGGAGGTCACGAAGACCAATCCGGATTACGCGGGGGCCTACTATATGTTGGGCGTATCGCAACGGGCCAACGGTCAGCTGAGTCCGGCCATCGCGAGCCTTCGAAAGGCCGTAGAGCTCGACGGCAGCCAGGCCTCGTACAAGATCGCCCTCGGTCAAGCCTTGTTGCAGGTGGATCGTTACCAGGATGCGTACGAGGTGCTCAAACCGCTGAACATCAGCTCCTTAGATGCTTCACACCGTACGAGCTATGCACTGCTCTTCGCCCAGGCCGCAACCAAGACGAACCGTGCCGGAGAGACCGTCAGCGTGCTGACCACCCAGGCCCGGGCCGATAGCGGGAACGCACGTCTCCAACAGGCCCTTGGCTCGGCTTACAGCGCCGCCGGTGATGAGGCAAACGCCTTCGAGGCGTTCAAGAAAGCTTTTGAGCTCAGTCCGAAGGATGTCACGAGCGGGCGAAATGCCGTTCGTGCCGGAATCTCGGTTGCTCGGCGCTCGACGTCGGCGCAACAAAAGGCCCGCTACTACAGCCAGGCGGCACAGGTGGCGGAGAAGTTGGCGACGAGCTCGCCGACATTTGACCATCAGCTGCTCGCCGGTGAGGCGTGGCTCGGCGCCAAGGAGTACTCCAGGGCTCTCGGGTGGTTCGACAAGGCGCGGGCACAGAAGCCGAACAACGCCCTTGTCTATTACTACTCCGCCCAGTGCAAGACCTCGCTCAACCGGCTCAACCCGGCGATCTCCGACCTCCGGCAGGCGCTCAAGATCGGCGCGTCGGGCAAGCTCCGGACCCAGGTTTACAATCAGGGCGGCTATATCTATGACAAGAAAAAGGACTACACCAACGCGATCAGCTGGTACCAGGAGGCCGGTAACCGGAAGATGGTGGAGGAAATGAGGGTCAAGCAGGACTCCGCTGCCCAGAACCTGCAGGCACAGCAGGAGTGCGCCACATTCAAAAAGAAGATCGATGCCCTCCAGCTTCAGGTCGATGAGCTCGAAAAGCTTGGCGACATGGATAACGCCAAGCTGCTCAAAGACCAGCTCCCGAGCCTCCAGAACCAATACGCCGAAACCTGCGGCTGATCTTTCATTATTTTTTCAGCTAAACGCGGCCATCGGGCCGCGTTTTTTTGGGTTATCCCTCGAGCTCATCAGTGGCGTGTCGAGCAAGAGTGATCATCGCCGCGACAACGGGCAGCACGAGCCCGGCCGCCGCTTGCATCACGAGAACCATCGGTGGCACGGTGATCGGTGAGAGGCCGAGATCCGAGGTCAACCGGGAAAGCCCGGCGGTTGCCGCGATGGTACCGACGACGGAAAGCGCGGCGGCCACCGCAGCTGGAGTGGCAACGGCGACGAGAAACGGTCCACGGATCGTCCGCTCGGTGGCTCCGACGAGACGCATGATGGTGATTTCATCGGCGTGCCGGAAGAGTTCGAGGTGAATCCACACAGCGGCCAGGAGCACGGCGCCAGCCAGGAGAACCGCGCTCAAAAGCCCCATGGCCCAAGCCAGCTGACGGGATACCCGGCTGACAGCCTGCGGGATCGAGGAACGTGGACCTACGGCGAGCACCTCGCTCTGACCTTCAAGAACGGTGACGGATTCGGGGTCCGCGGTCACAATTTCGATCATCGGCGGTAGGGAGGCATCGCCGCCGGCTACCAACTCGTCCAGATAGGGGAACCAACGACCGAGGCGTGTGGCCAGATCCTCGTTAGACACCTCTGAGATCGACCATTTCGGATGCGCGGCGCTCTCGTCGGCGATCCACCTCTGCCGCTGTCGCTCGTCAAGTCGAGGATGAAGGAGGACCGCCACCGTGCTCGATTGACTGGAGAGTCCGACCATTGGAGCCAACCAATGGCGGATGGTCAGACCCATTCCGGCGAGTGAAATGGGTACGGCAAGCACAAGCGCAAGCACCAGGCTAACAGCGCACCGCTGGCGCAGCAGGAGCCATCCCTCTGCAAAGGCGTGCGGAATCATGGAGGCCACATTCCGTCATAGTGGACCCGACCCTGGTGGAGGACCAGGGTGCGCGCTGGGATCGATTCGAGGATCGCATGATCATGGGTGGCGACCAAGACCGTCGCACCCTGGTAATTGATGTCACAGAGAAGGCTGAGAAGCTCGGATGCGAGATCGGCATCCAGATTGCCGGTCGGCTCGTCGGCCAGGATCAATCGCGGCTGGTACGCCAGGGCACGGGCTATGGCGACTCGCTGCTGTTCGCCGCCGGAGAGGGAGTCCGGCAGGGCCGACTGCCGATGCTGCAGCCCGAGTCGTTTGAGCACCTGGAGCGCTCGTCGTTGCGCTTCACGCGGCGCGATGCCGTGGATGCGCAACACAAAGGTGATGTTCTCCAATACGGTTTTCCGCTTGAGGAGCTTGAAATCCTGAAAAATCACACCGATCTTTCTTCGCAGCAGGGGCAAGCGAGATCGTGACAGCTCATCAACCCGCCGGCCGGCGACCCAAACCTCGCCGTCGGTCGGACGCTCGACGGCGTAGAGCAGGCGAAGGAGGGTGGTCTTTCCGGCTCCCGACGGTCCGGTGAGAAAAACAAACTCTCCGGCGTCCACCTGGAGGTCCAGATTGCGCAGAATCTTGCGCCGGTCGTACTCCTTGGTAATACCGCGGAGGCGGATCACGGCACAATCTGTCGCGCGATGGTGTGATCTGCCAAGGCACCCCCGGGAATCGAATTGTATCATTGGGGGGTTGAGAGGCCCGGCATGAGCAGACGCACTACCCAGCATTGGCAGGAGGTCGAGATCGCCGACGACCGCGCTCTCGCTGCGACGGATGGCGATGTCCGTATGGTCTTCGGCGTCGGACCTCCGTCTCCCGTCGGTCCTCCCGAAGAGCGAATGAAGCGGGTTCTCACCTCGCTCACCCCCGGGATCACCGCTATTCGGTGGGGCGAGCAGATCCATGGCCGGCTCGCCGCGTCGATCGCCTGCGAACCCCGCCGTCGTCTGGAGCATGCTTCCTGTGTCGGCCGCTGCGATGCCTTGATCACCGCTGAGGTCGGGATCGCGTTGGCGGTCTGGACCGCAGATTGCGTTCCCATCCTGATGACCGGAAATGGGGTAGTGGCCGCCGTGCATTCGGGCTGGAGGGGCGCAGCCGAAGACGTCGCGGGAGCGACCATACGCCGGTTCGAGATCGAGTACGGCGTTCCGGCAGAGAGAATCCAGGCCATCCTCGGACCGGCGATTTCAGGACCCAACTACGAGGTTGGGATGGAGGTCATCGAAGCCCTGGCGATCATGGGATTGGATGATCAGACGTGGCTCGCGGGAAACCACGTCGATCTCAGGAGATTCCTCCGCGCCCGTCTCCTTCAACATGGTCTGCAGGCCACCTCGATTGGAGAAATCGACCTGTGCACGGCATCATCACCAGATTTCGCGTCTCATCGGCGGGACGGCGAGGCAGCCGGCCGACAGTTCTCTCTGATCTATCGCACTGCGGGTTAATGACGCCCGCGAAGCTGGCCGCATGCCGCCGCCACATCGGCGCCCCGCGACCAGCGAACGGTGGTTGTGAGTCCGGCATCTCTCAGGCGCGATGCAAAACGGTCCACAACCTCGCCATCCGGCTGCCGGAGGTCGGGAAAACACTCCGGGTCCTCGTTGAACGGGATAACGTTCATCTTGGCGGGAATACCACTCACCAGCCGGGCAACGGCCATCGCATCAACCTCAGCGTCGTTGAATCCCCGGATCAGCACGTACTCAAACGTGATGCGGCGCCCGCGCTCGAGGGGAAAAGCGCCCAGCTCCGCGAAAAGGTCGTGCAACGGGTATCGTCCTGCAATTGGCATGATCCGTTCGCGGCGCTTCTGATCGGGAGCGTTCAGCGAGACCGCCAGCTTGGGCCGTCGCGGCCGCGCAGCGAGCCATCGGATGCCGGGAAGGATCCCAGCCGTTGAAACGGTGATGCGCTTCAGACTCAGTTTTTCTGAGAGAACGTCGAGCGCACCACCGAGGTTTTCGGTGTTCAAGAGCGGTTCACCCATGCCCATAAAAACTACGTTCACCCGTTCCGCAGAACGCTCGAGGTCGCGCAACATGACCCGGTACTGACCGACAATTTCATCGGGACGGAGGTTTCGCCCCGCGCCCATTGCACCGGTCACGCAGAATGTGCAACCCACAGCACAACCAGCCTGAGAGGACAGGCAGAAGGTCACCTTGGGTCCGTCACGCATGGCGACGCTCTCCACTGTCACCCCATCCTCGAGGTGCAGGAGATATTTTCGAGAATCGTCCGAGCTTTCAATCACCTCCACCACCTCGGGCTCGGTGAGGGCAAAGCTCTGGGCCAACCGTTCGCGAAGGGATGCGGGCAGATCGGTCATCTCGTCGAAGGTGGCCGCGTTTCGGTCGAGCACCCAGCGTGCCACCTGAGAACATCGAAAATCGCGGTCCACGTGCGGCGAGAGAACACGTGATATTTCAGCAGATGTCTTACCGACGAGGTTCATTCGAAAATCGCACACTCCTAAGATGAGGAAACTATCAGGTGGCGGATTCGCTGTCGCGCTCTGCGCGCGAGCGCCCGACCGCGTTACTCGGTGAGCGATGGCGACCGGCTGAAATGCCAAGTGACGAGAGAAATCGCGCATCGGCAACGTCCAACCGGTATTCTGGGATGGCTGAATCGGCGGTGCCGACATGCATCCTAAGGGTGCTTTTGTCAACCTCCACCGAACCGCTTTCACTACACGCCAAGGAGGTTTCGAGGAGCATCACTGCGTGCCAACCTTCCTCGTGCAACTCGTCGAGGCAGGAACGCACTTCTTCTGACCGCACCACCGAGCCGTGCACCGCCTTGCCCAACCGCCTGAGCAGCTCTTGCAGCCTGTGGGTTCGTGAGTCTTCCATCATCTAGCCTACACAACCGCCGGTTCGAGCCGGCTCTTCCCATCCTACCTCATTGCTCACGATCGCGGTGTTTGATAGCGTCCGGTTGTGGCTTTCGACAATATCCCCGCCAAACCGTGGATCAGCGAGGAGAATCTGCACGGTGACGCCTCGTCCAGAGGCTACAGCCGACTTCGGGACGCCACCGGCCAAACCGCAATCTTGGTCCGCTATCCGGCCGCAGATCGATCCCAACTCGCGCGTGATCTCGAGGTTCGTTCATGGTGTGACGCACGGGGACTCCGGATTCCCGGGCTCATCGACTGCGATCTCGAGCACGGGTGGGCGATTCTCGAAGATTTCGGCGAGAATGACGCTGACCGGACGCTGACCACCGCACCTGAGGGTCAAAGGACGGGTATGGCCCTACGTGCCATTGAACCGCTGGTCGTGCTGGCGACGGTGAAACCGACCGATCTTCCCAGGTGGAATTCCCCGCTCGACGCGGCGCGTCTGCGCTGGGAACTGGCCGGCTTCGAACTGTGGTTCCTGCGACATCGTCTTGGCGTTGCGCCATCACCGAAAATCGGGAGTTGGCTGGACACGATCGCGACCACGATCGATTCTCATCCGAGACGGGTCTGCCATCGCGACTATCACCTCAATAACGTGTTCATTCTCGATACCGGCGAGGTCGGAATCATCGACTTCCAGGACATTCTGGTCGGACCCGATACCTATGATGCTGTGTCGCTGATGTGTGAACGTGGAATGCCGGATATGATCGGCCAATTGGATTGGGTTCAAATCCAGGAGGCATGGGCCCACGCCACCTCGACCCGACCCGGCTGGCGGGAGCGCTGGCGGCTGGTGAGGATCCAGCGCGGGCTCAAGGTCCTCGGCACCTTTTCGCGCCTCTCCGCGTCGGGGATTTCGACCTATGATCGCTGGATGCACCGCCTCGCCCACACGATGGCGCCTGAACTCGAATCGAGTGACGCGCCTTCGCAGTTGGTAGACCTTCTGCTAGACTGAACACCCGTGTATGTCATCGGGTTAGGAGGTTCGGATGTTCGGAAGTCTCGGCCTTCCCGAGTTGCTGATCTTGCTCGCGATAGTGATTCTCATCTTTGGTGTCAACAAGCTCCCCCGTCTCGGCAAGGGACTTGGCGAGGGCATCCGAAACTTCAAGGATTCGGTGCGCTCGAACTCCAAGACGGACGGTAACGGCACAGGTGAGGAGTCGGCCGGGGAAGAGTCGGACTCCTAACCCGCAAATCTCACCACCTCGCGACTACGGCCGGCGATATGGCGCAATCTGCGACGTTTTCTCGCTTCGGGGTGCTCTCCCCGCCGATAACAGCGCGGTGTGGCCGAAGGCTCGCCCCCAGGTGCGCCCATCGGTCACGCTGGTGGCGGTGAGACACAAGCGCCAAAGGCGCGCCGTAACGTACGGTCAAGTACGACTCCGCGCCTTGCGAGGTCCGGCCGGAGCCCCCGGCGTCGTTCGTTGCGAGCGCCATGGCCCCGTATTCCAGGCGACGCGACGTGGTGAGAAGTGCGGGTTGGGGTCGGGAAGAACTGCCGCGGTCATCCGGTTCTACCAGGAGAGCGTATCGGAGAGGATGAGTGCAACCATCACTGCGAGCCAGGGCCATCGAGGACGCGCTCGTCGACGGGCTCGAAGCGGTCCATGTCGAGGTTGTGGACAACAGCGCCGGCCACACGAATCACGTCGGCGCTGAGGGCGGCGGAGGGCACTTCGCGGTCGTGGTGGTATCCCGGGCATTCCGGAGCCTGTCGAGGATCGCCGCCCAGAAGCTGGTCTACGAGACGCTGGCGGATCTGATGGCCAACGACATCCACGCCCTATCCATGCGGACCTTTACCCCGGAGCAGTGGACCGAAGATCGTCGTCCGCAGTAGATTTCCGGAAGAAAGACTGCTCTTGCCCAATGGGGATCGGGGCCGATCTCACGACGAAACCCGGTGAGATATGCGGGTCAAACCACCGATTCGGCAACGTGGCCGTTTCGCGCCCGCGCATACTCCGCGACCTCGGCGACCGCTTCGATCGCCCGTTCGACATCATCATCGGTGGTGAAAACGCCTGGCGAAAAGCGAATGGTGCCGTGGTCCTCGAATGTCCCGATGCCTTCGTGTACCTGGGGCGCGCAATGTAAGCCGGTGCGTGCGATCACGTCGTTCTCGACATCGAGGAAGGTCCCGGCCTGGTCCGCCGGCAAGCCGTCGATGTTGAAAACAAAGACGGGCAGGTGGTCCCGTTCCATATCGGCGCAGTAAAGCCGAACCCCTTCGATGGCCGCGAGGCCGTCGCGAAGCCGTCGCGCATGCCTCATCTCGTGCTCGAAAATTGCGTCAACGCCACCACGTTTGGCGATCCACCGCTGCGCCGCGAGCAGACCGGCGACTCCCATGGAGTTGACAGTACCGAACTCCATGCGCCACGGGTAATCGTCCGGCTGGCTCTTGAGGGCGCTCATGACCCCTGTACCTCCGGCCCGGCAGGGCGAAATGTCCACATGCTCACAGACGTACATGCCGCCGGTGCCGGACGGACCGAAGAGCGATTTGTGACCGGTGAAACAGACGACGTCGATCGACATGTCGTCGACGTTGATCGGTACCAGCCCTGCGGTCTGGGCGGCATCGATGGCAAAGAGCACGCCGTGAGCGCGGCAGATGCGGCCAATCTCAGCAACCGGCTGAATCGTCCCGATGACGTTCGAACCGTGGTTGACGACCACCAATCGGGTGTTCGGCCGAATCCGCCTCTCAACCTCTGAAGGATCCACGTATCCGCGGACATCAAAGGGCAGGAAATCGACGTCGACGCCATTCTCTGCCTGCCGGTACATCGGTCGCAGGACCGAGTTGTGCTCGAGACAGGTGGTGATCGCGTGGTCGCCCGGCTTCAACACGCTCGAAATCAAAAGGTTGAGCGCATCTGTGACGTTATACGAAAAAACCAGCCGGTTGCGGTCGGTGCCACCGAAAAAATCGGTCAGCGCCTGCCTGGCTTCGGCAAGGGTCTCCTCCGCCTCGAGCGCGAGGTCGAACCCCGTGCGCCCGGGGTTGACGCCGCGCGTGGCGTAGAAATCACACATGTACTGGATCACTTCGGGGGGTTTCGGAAAGGTGGTGGCGGCGTTGTCGAGGTACACAAAATCAGACATTTTCACCTCAGGGGAAGTTCGATACGATCATCGATCAGGGCCCGTAAAATCCGATTGCGGGACGACTCGATCTGGCTTCGCACACAGCCGACAGCATCATTCGGGTCACGCCGGCGCAGCAGCTCCACCAGCTCTTCGTGCTCCGACCGCATCTCGGAGGCGAAGTCACCCAGATCGAGACCAAGAAAGAAGAATCGTTGCATGCCACTCAGGAGATCGCGGAGAATCGCCACGAGGCGGTCATTGCGTGAGAGCTCGGCCAGCCGGATGTGAAACTCGAGGTTGCGGTCGAGGAAATCGGCGTACGACTCCCAGTCGTGGTAAGTGTACTCGGTGCAGGCGAGCTCCTCCAGGCGGTGGAGATCTTCAGGTGTCGCCCGCTCTGCCGCCATCTCGAGCGCGTACGATTCGAGCACCAATCGGAGGTCGAAGCAATCGCCGATCTCATTGAGCGAGATCTGGTTGACGAAGTAACCTTTGTACGGTTCGTTGGTCAGCAGACCGTCCTGTTGCAGGCGGCCGCACGCCTCTCGAACCGGCACTCGGCTCGAGCCGTAGAGCTGCGCCAGCTCCTGCTCGGTTAGCGAGGCCCCGGGACGGTGACGCAGGATGATAATGTCGCGCTTCAGGGCGCGGTACACATCCTCCGCCACCGTCCGTCGTTGAGCCCCGGAAATCACAGCACCCTCCATCATCGACAATGATTGTATACGAATTGTATACAAAATCAACTCTCGATGAGCCCTCATCCCGGCGATGACTACCGACTTCCCCGTGACGCGCGCATCGGGCAACGTCGGAACCGCGGAAAACTTCATACGGAGTCTCTTGACACGACGTCGCATCGACGCTATCTTAGTTTGCAACGATGATAATGAGACTGGATTAACACTATGAGCAGCAAACTTGCACAACGGGCACAGAAACTCTTCATCCAATACCTGAGGGAGAGCAACCTCAAGGTGACCCAGGAACGGTTGGCGTTGCTGGATGAGATCTTCGCCACCGATGAGCATCTCGATGCCGATGACCTGCTCGCGCGGATGAAGAGCAAGCAGAGAAAGGTGTCGCGGGCCACCGTCTATCGCACTCTTGACCTGCTCGTCCAATGCGGTCTGGTGCGCAAGAGCCGTCTTGGACGTGAGCATTACTATTACGAGAAGATGGAGCCGGGAGGCGGCCACCACCACATGGTGTGCACCGCTACCGGCACGATCATCGAGTTTTGGGATGCCGATCTCGACGAGCAATTGCGCCGTCTGTGCCAGGATCACAAGTTCCGTCCGACATTCATCTCAATCCAGATTCAGGGTCTCAGCGAAGAAGGCCAGAAGGTCGAGCAGGAAACGTCGTTCTTCTGATCATCCACCCACCAACGACCAAACGCCCCGCCGGAAACAGCGGGGCGTTTTTTTTGGGTGCTCGATGCTCGATGCTCGATGCTCGATGCGAACATGAATTTTAGAACCATTTTGTCAAGGGGTGGCGGGCAGATCGAGTATCCAGCATCGAGTATCGAGAATCGGGCCCTCACTCCTTCGTGAAGCTCAGCCTCGCGAAGCGCCGCTTGCCGACCTGAACCAATACCGGCTGGGTCTCGGTCGTAGCCACATCGGCCTTGATATCGCAGACGGCCTCGCCATCGACCCTGACGCCGCCCTGCTCGATGAGGCGGCGGGCATCGGAGTTCGACACTGCCAGGCCACCCTCAACCAGCATTTTGGACAGCAGCATCGTGTCTCCGGAAGCATCGATCACGATCTCTGGGATTTCCTGCGGCAATCGTCCGGCGGAGAACACCCGCTCGAACTCCTGCCGAGCCGCGGTAGCATCTTCCGCCGAGTGGAACTCGGTGACGACTGCGCCCGCCAGTTCTTTCTTGGCCTCCATCGGGTGTTTTGCTCCGGCCTTGACTCGCTTGCGCTCGGCCTCGATCTCGTCGGCGCCGCGATCGGTGAGCAGCAACCAGTACTTCCACATGAGCTCGTCCGAAATCGACATGAGCTTGCCGAACATCTCGGTCGGCGCATCCTCCACAGCGATATAGTTGCCGAGCGACTTTGACATCTTCTCGACACCGTCGAGCCCCTCGAGTAGAGGCAGCGTCATCACGACCTGAGGTTCTAAGCCGTGCTCGCGCATGAGGTGGCGTCCGAAAAGGAGGTTGAAGAGCTGGTCGGTCCCACCGAGCTCCACATCGACCTCCAAAGCGACCGAGTCGTACGCTTGGGCGAGCGGGTAAAGGAACTCGTGCAGGGCGATCGGCTGTCTCGCCTCGTACCGGGTGTGGAAGTCGTCCCGCTCCAACATCTGAGCGACCGTGACCTTGGACGCCAACCGGATCCAATCCGCAGAGCAGAGTTCGCCAAGCCACCGCGAGTTGAAATCGATGACCGTGGTCTCGGGATCGAGGAGCTTGAAGATCTGCCGCCGGTAGGTTTCGGCGTTGGCCGCGATCTCCTCGGCGGTGAGCTGCGGCCGGGTGCTCTTCTTGCCGGTCGGATCACCGATCATGCCCGTGAAATCACCGATCAGAAACACCACCTTATGGCCGAGTTGCTGGAAGTGATGCATCTTTCGGATGACCACGGTGTGGCCGAGATGAAGATCCGGCGCCGATGGATCGAATCCCACCTTGACCACCAACGGTTTGCCGGTGGACTGCGACCGTCGCAGCTTTTCGACGAGCTGTTCCGCAGGGACGACGTCGACGCAGCCTTTGGTCAGATAGTCGAGCTGGTCATCGATCGAGCGCGGCACCTCATCCACCTCCGTTCATCTGTGTTTACGCAGTTTATTGCTGGTCGAGCTCGACGATCGGCAGCGCGCCGGAACCGGTGTTGTGCAGGCTCTCCCAATCAGCGACGCCGGCCAGGGCCGAGTTCACGCTCTCGGCCGGCACCGCCAGGATCGACATTTCCAGATCGGATGTCGCACGCCATTGGACTGCGCCCGCAGCGACCGCTGCGCAACGGCGCGCGCGCCCCGTCGCTCCGCTCCAGGCAGCCGAGCTGAGGGCTGCAACCTCGCGGCGCACTCCAACGAGCTCCTCTTCAACAACCGGTGCGGTCAAGGCCGGCCAGCCCCGTACGAGCTGAGACTCCAGCTCATCAAACGGTAGTGACGCCGACGCCACCAACAGCACCAGTCGGTGGCCGGGAACAAACGGCTGCAGCACATCAATCGATGCCTCGAAAATCTCCGCAGCCCTCCTGTTGAGAACCCCGGCCACCACCAGGGCAACGATCTCATCACCGGCAGCACCGAGCTCCAGATCAACCACCAACGCCGATTCCCCACCAGCTGCCGCCTCGCGCGTCCTCGGCACCGGAGCAACCGGTCGTGACGTCGCGACGACCTGCGGCAGATCCTCCTGCGCCCAGAACTTGTGCAACGCATCGGCCGCAGTCTCACCATCCTCGGCAACCAGACCGAGCGCGAGATTTCCGGGTCTGAGCAGGCTGGCCGGAGACAGTTGCATCCCTTCCGCGACTCCGAGAAACTCCGCCATCAGTCGCAACGCCCTGCGTCGCGCGCTGCCGCCTTCGGCCATCACCGGCCGTCGATCATCGGCCACCCGTCCGAGGGCCGCCTGCAGCACTTCTCCCAGCCGCACGAATTCATCGGCAGGCAGCGCCAGCTCGAGTTGGGGCGGGGCGGTATTCACCCAAATCCAGCCCGGGCGCTCCTGATCATCACGAAGCTCCCGCGCCAACCGAGAGAGAACCGTCGCCGCTAGCTCATAGTCGAGGTCCGGAACGACCACGGGCCGCATACAGAGCGTCGCCAGCGAGGCCCCGGTCCGCTCGAGGACGGCAGCCGTTAGGCCACTATCGAGCTGTACGATTTGTGGCGGTTCGGCAAAACGCGGTCGGTAAGATCTAGGTGGGAGCACAATCACGATGTTGCCGGGATGTTGGGGGAGCCATTCCTGCGCCGCGGCCCGAACCTTTTCCAGGGTCACACCCTCGACAGCAAAGAGAAATTCACGCACCGCATCGACGCCACCCTTGACCCACAGCTCGAGGAGAAACCGGGCCGCGTCCGGATGACGCTCCAGCAGAGCGCGTCGTTGCACTAATAGCCGTCGGACGGCGGCAGCGACCCGCTCCGGCCGTAGGCTGGGGTTTTCAGCAACACGGGCGATATCGAGCTCTAGCCGCCGGTAAGCGATGTCCGCCATCTCGGAATCGGTGCGCGCCTCCAACACTCCCAAATCGCCATCCGTCCTGGTCCGAACACCCTCCAGCCCGTCACTCAGGAGTTCCGGTAGAAGACTCCACAGAATCTCCACCGTGCTTCGAGAAGGATCCGCAGGTGGAGGGAGATGCACCTCGAGACGAATCTCAGCGTCGCTCCCAGGCTTACCGAGACGGCGCTCGAAGCGTCCATGGACCTCATTGGGGGGAGCCGGATCCGGACGTTGAGCTGGAGGGCGGTTCGCGAGCACCCGATCCAACAGGCCACGAAGCTCAGGAATCGAGGCGCCGCCAACGACAATCAACACCGCCGGTGCGGCATCGTTCGTCTCCCCGGCAAGCGCCGCTTCGAGGTCGACAATCAGGGTCAGGTCGCCGCTGGTGATCGCCCTCGAGGACACGTCCCCGTCGTCGATCGTCGGCCACACCACGGTCGTGACATCAGCCAGCGGCTCGGCGATCACCAGGAGCTCGCTCCCGTTGCCGAGGGTTTCCGAGTACAACGCCTGTGCAGCCAGCGGACGGACGACGCCCACGCCAACCATCAGGAGGCAGAGAAAACACTGTGGACAGGCGCGTTGCACCTTCATAGCGGGCGTCATGGTAGCATGCCGGCCGATGCACACCGAACCCGAAATCAACGCACCCTCAGTGGTCGCCATCTCCTGGACTGCAGCGATTGCTGCCTTTCCGCTGGCTCTGGTCGTTGCGGTTCTCGGCCAGGGGGTGGGCGCGATGGTCGGCGGATGCCATTGGATCGGCGTCAGTTTGCCGCTCGATCGCGCGGTGTGGGCGTTGGTCAACCAGCCGGTCCTCAACTTCGCGTCGCTGCCCAGCGCAGGGGGTTACTGGCTGGGCTCGCTGGTTGTTCCCTTGATGGTCGCCGCATTTGCCATTCCCCTGCTTCCGCGCGCGCAATCGTTGATCGTTGAGATCTCGGTCATTCAGGTGGCCTGGGGCGCGGGAGCGGTTGCGGTGGCATGGCTACCGCTGCTCGAAAAGGGCGATGGTCATCTCGCGCGCTGGCTCCAGCTTCATAGCCTGCCGATCGGTTGGGTATGGCTGGCGCCGGCGATCGCGGCAGGCGCTGGATTTCTCCCTACCATCCGACTCCTCGAGCTGGCCCGGAGGCGACACAAGGACACCGGCCGAATCTACCGGATTGCCGTGGTTGCCATCCACCTCGCAGTACCGGTTATCCTGTGGGTTGGGCTGGCGTCGCTGATCCGATCCTCGGTACCGCTCGAAGCGACCCTCGCGATCACCGCGCCCGTATGTGCCGCCATTCTCCTGGCGTGGTTGCGCTACCCCTCCCCGTACGTGCGTCCGCTCGAGAGACCGACGGCTTCCGGTGTCGTATCCCTCGTGATCTGTGCCGCTGTGGCGGCGATCGTTGTGTGGACCATGGGGCGTCCGCTGCCGGACGGTGCATCTACGGGCGTTCTCTGGGGTACGCCGCAGGCGTACAACAACATCCGACCGTGGATCGACCCGGTTTCGATCTGGGATTAGACGCGGTTCGAGCAACGTTATACTGTTGCGCGCCACGACGCCTGCGCCGTGGCGACCGGCCTGATCTTCTGATCGGGTTCGGTAACCACGACAGTGAAGGGAGTCATGATCATGAATGCAAAGGTCGAACAGGCATTGAACGAACAGATTCACGCGGAGTTCTTCTCCTTCTACCTCTACCTGTCGGTAGCGGCGTATTTCACATCACATCATCTCGATGGTTTTTCTCACTGGATGCAGATCCAGGCTCAGGAGGAGCTCGGACACGCGATGAAGCTTTTCGACTATCTCAACGAGCGCGGGGGCACGGTCCAGCTCATGGCACTCGACGCGCCGCAGAAAGAGTGGGACTCTCCGTCGACGGCGGTCGAGGCGGTCCTCAAACACGAGCAGTTCATCAGCCAGCGAATCAACGACATCGTCGACCTGGCCAACGCTGAGAACGACCATGCGACAACGGTCATGATGCATTGGTATGTGAATGAGCAGGTCGAAGAAGAGTCTACGGCGGACACCCTCTACCATCAGGTCAAAATGGTGGAGAAAAATCCCCATGGCCTGCTGATGATCGACCGGGAGCTCGCCGGCCGGCCGGCGGCGGCGGACGCGAGCGCGGAAGCTTGACTCGGGCAAGTGACTCGCGCAAGCGCGAGTCAAGGTATTAGGTATTAGGTATTAGCTCATTGCAGCTTTCTACCGGTCCTTTACCCCGAATCCGGAATTGATGCCTCGATGCATCCTGCTTGCCCGACATTCAGATAAGCGACAAGATGTGGCTGCGATGGTTCGAGCTAATACCCAAAACCTAATACCTAACACCTTCCACCGCGTTCTTGACCATGGCGCGCGCGACGTCGATGCCGGTGGCTTCCTCGAGACGCAGGAAACCTGGAGTCGGGTTGACCTCGAGGATGACCGGTCCAGCCGGGCCCAATACGAGATCCACGCCGCATTGACCAAGACGGAGGGCCTCGGCAGCGGCCACCGCGAGGTCAGCTTCTTCGGATCCCGGGTTCAAGGCCCGAACCGATCCTCCGCGCGCCGCGTTGGATCGCCAATCACCGTCTGCGGCGTCGAGACGCGCCGCAGCCGCCACCTCTTTCCCAACCACCAGCAAGCGATAACTGGTCTCTCCACCTGGCATATAGCGCTGGACCACGATCTCATCTCCCAACCTCCACAACGAGTCGAGCACCGCTTCGAGGTGGTCACGAGTTGCACAGAGGATGACCCCAACACCCATCCGCGAGCGCCGCTGTTTGACCACAACCGGCAAACCAAGGTGGTTGACCGCCATCGCCGACAATGTCTCAGGGTCCGCCCCGGCAATCATCGGGAGGATCGGCAGCCCGGCAGCGCCGAGACATCGGGCGGTGGCCCAGTGGTCGCGCCCAACCCGAATGGCGCTGGGGGGGTTGGGCGTCGCGGCGCCATGATCGACGATGGCCTCGAGAACCGCCAACAGACTCTCCGGGCGCCAGTTACCCACTCGCGCTAAGACAGCCCCCGGTGCCGGTTCGCCCACGCCGTCACCTACCGCACTCAGGCGGGTGTTCTCCAGGACGGCAGAAAGAGTGGTGGCATCAACCACCGAAACCTCCACCCCAAGCTCGGATCCGGCTTCGGACAGACGGAGATTCGTGCGCAGCCCGGGGCGAGCGGAAAGCACGAGCAGTCGCATTGAGACATGGTACCTCGGTATACTGGGGCGTGATCCAGGGAACATTCGACCGTCTCCATTTTGGAGACCTGCTCCAATGGCTTCAGATGGGTGGGGTCAGCGGCCGGTTGACGCTCCGGGACGTTCGCGGTGAACGGCGCCTTGATTTCTCCAAAGGCCGGGTCTGTTACGTGTCATCCACCCTGCCGGAGGAGCGCCTCGCCACCTGGCTCGCGACAGGGAACCTCATCTCGGCCGATAAGCTCCGCAGAATCCTCGCGACGTCAATGTTGCGGCGGGCGTACTTCACCGATCGACTGATCGCCGACGGCGGTGTGCCCGAGGAGGGTCTCAGGAAAAGCCTCACCGATCTGGCCGAGACCATCACCAGCCGCATCCTCATCTCCCCGCAGATGGAGTTCACGTTCGAGCCTGATCACTCGGTGATCGAATTCCCCGGTCTCAGCCTTGATGTCGAACCCAGACACCTATTGCTGGCGGCCGCCCGTCGCACTGACGAGGACGAGGGCGTCAAGGACGGTGAGGGGTCCCACGATCTGACAATCGCCGGAGAGGCCTTCGAGAGCCTGTTCTGGAATATGGCTCGCAACGGGATCCACGGAGACGACCCGGTGGACGGTGAACGAATGAGCGAGCTGCACAACCTGGTCCGAGATATCGTCGGTACCCTGGCACAGTGGTTAGCTTCCAGTCCAGGTTTGATCCCCTCGCCATCCGGCCAGATCGAAGACTTGGCCGAAAACGTGCTCGGTGGAGAACCCCTCTACCTCTTCGGCTTTCCTCACGCAGCGTGGAATCAGATGGTCCTCGCCTGCACTGTCCACAGCGACGGCGCCGCGGGACCTCTGACCCTCGACGCGCTCGAGGAGATTGCCGGCGAGCTGAACCTGTGGGAAGAGATGTTGAGCAGTGAGTTTCTCCGCAGACCGGACGCCGGACGGCTCGACGATTTTATCGGCCGGGGGGTCGCCACATGGTCGCGCGCCGCCGCCGCGGCCGCTCCGCACCTGGGAGTCGATCCGACGACCGCAATCCTCGCAGCCCACCTCGTAGCGGTTCCTACCGACCTGGTTCTGTGGGTACTGACAACCCTGCCGGTGCCTCATCATGGTCTTCGAAAATCGCTGTTGGTGGAGCTATCCCGTCGTGTCGGATCGCGGCTGGCCCATCTGGCCGATTTCCCGATCGTCTTTCGTGAGATTCTGAATCCGCAAAAACCCACGCCGATCGGTGCATGTCTCCACCTCGGACGCGAATGCCTTCCGTCCATCTCGACGTGGCCCGTGACGATCCCCGGCGACGATGAATGCATGCTCGAGATCGCCTCGGCATCAGCCCTCGCCCTGGCCGCCGACGCCGCCCGCGAGGTAGCGGAGGCGGCGGACAGTGAGATCGTCGCCGCAGGCTGATCGGAAAGATGGGACAGGCGAGTAGTAGGGCGTATTCATCGGAGGTGCCTGGCATCCCGATTCGCCTCGAATCAATCGGCGTGCCTGGCATCCTCTCGCGGCAGGGCTTTGAAAAACGGGCCGCCTCGAAGTCGGAAGCGCCTCGCCGGATCGAGATTGATCCGAGGTCACCCGTCTGTCTGCGGGATCGCCATGATGACTTCAGTGCCGTCGGTTGCGCTGCTGTTGATGGTGATCGACCCCCCATGGTTCTCCATCACCCTCTTGGCAATCGCGAGACCGAGGCCGATGCCGTGGCGTTTGCCCGCTTGGGAGTCGTCGCCCTGGAAAAAAGCCTCACACACGCGGGGAAGATCTTCCTCGGAGATCCCGGTACCGGTATCAGCCACACGGAGATGCAGCCAGGGTTCCTCACCGCGCAGAACCCGATGAACCTCGAGCTTGACGTCCCCTCCCGGACGGTTGAACTCGATGCCGTTCTTGATGACCGCGCGCAGGGCGGCTTCCGAGCTTTCCGGTTCGCAGCAGATCGACTCGAACCCACTGGGTATGAGGACGTGGACTGCGACCTGTCGTTCCTTGGCGAGATCCCGCAGAGGTGCGATGGCCTTGCGAAAGAAATCCTGAGCGCTTACGGGTCGTAATTTCAGGTCGCGAGCAGAGCTGCTGAGAACCGATGCCTGGAAGATGCCCTGAATGATCTCGAGGAGCTTTTCCGCTTCATCGTAAACGACGGTCAACAGACGCGTAGTCGTTTCGGCCGGCGCGTCCGTCTCGCGTTGGAGGATCTTTGCCGCCGTGAACAAGGATGTGACCGGTGTGCGGAGATCCAGAGAGAGGCGGTTGATAAGCTGATTCTTGACCTCGTCGAGGGCTTCGAGCTCCCGATAGGCGTTTTCGAGGAGGGCGTTTTTTTCAGCCAGATCGGCACTCAGGCGGCGTGATTCGCCAAGGGTGCTTCGTAATTCGGCGGTTCGCTCTTCAATCTGTGTCTCGAGACCCTTGTTGAACTCCTGCATCTGCTTCCAAGCGATCGCGTTGGCGTAGCCCATGGCAGCAGTGGAGGCGAGTACCATCGCGAGCCGCAAATCATCCTCGTCGAGAATGGCGCGCTCGTTGTCGCCGTATGCGGTGAGCAAACCGACGACCTTGTCCTGAGTTACCAGGGGAATCGCTATCGCCGACGCAAATTCCGATTTTCTTACCACCGACAACAACGTGCTCTCCTCGTCGTCATCATTCCCCGGAGCCACGAGCTCCGGTTTCTTCGCATCGAGGAGGGCGGCGGCGGCGGACCACCCCGTTTCGTCGGCCGAACTCAGGAGAGGGTCTTCCTTGAATCCGTGAACCACCGCCTCACGCAACAAACCCGAACCCGGAACGATCAGAACCGCCGCCCCTTGCACCTGAAGCAGACGGATGGCATTTATGATGAGGAGGCGCAGGACCTTTGCAGGATTGTGCGCGTTGCTCACCGCCGCTCCGAAGGCCGAGACTCTGTCCATCACACGCACCTTGCGTTGAAGCTGACGGCTGATATTTTCGAGGCGGGTATTGAGGTCGGTCATCGTAACATTGGCCCGAACGGCCTCTGCGACCAGCATTTCCTCGCTCATGACCTCGCTCGCGCCGACATCTTGCGCAGGTGCGTGGATCTCGACATCGTCCGCTGGCGGTGGCTCCTTCCCCTCCTCCATGAATGGTTTGATCGCGGTGCGCAGCTGCTGTTGGAGGCGCTCGACTGCCTGGGTGTTGGTGCCGACACCGAGTTTGTCGGCCACCGCCGCCAATGTCCGCTCCGCAACAACGGCGAACGCGTCGAGCACGCCGTCACCGGTGATCGCCACCGTTTCAAGGGCGGGTTGTTGCTCTTTGTTGAGGGCTGAATTCATCTCTTCCACGGTCTGGATGTCTTCGAGATCCCGCTTGTTGTATTGCAGGACGACCGGCACCGTCTTGCGATCGAGACCGGTGGCGGCCATGTTCTGCCAGAGGTTCTCGAGCGACTCGACGTTCGCGTCTTTCTGGTTCAGCTGCGAGTCGGCTACAAACATGATGCCGTCCGCGCCCGCAAGTACCGCGCGCCGGGTGGCATCGTACTGCACCTGCCCGGGAACGGTGTAGAGCTGCAGGGTGAGCCGAAAGCCGCGAATCCTCCCCAGATTCAACGATAGGAGATCAAAGAACAGAGTTCGGTCCAAGGCCGTGTTGAGGGAGTACAGCTTGCTTCGCCGTTCGGGATCGGTGATGCGGTGAATTTGCTGGAGGCAGGTGGTCTTTCCTCCGACTGCAGGTCCGTAGTACACGACCTTGATCTTGATCTGGCGGTATTGGTTGTCGAACTGAACCATGAGCCTCCTACGAAGCCCGCATCAGCCTTTGCACGGCCGACGCGAGGGCCTGGAAAACCCATTATGGACCGTACCGGTCTGCAGATCCAGCGGTTATTGGGTCGTGCGGACATCCACCGAGATCTGAACACCGACCGGGGGCTGAGAGGGTCTGCCGGTCATCCGTTTCAACCCTTTCGCCACTGTGGCGCCAACAGTCGAGGCCTCGGCGAATAAGAAGCTCGCGTCACCCGTTTCCTGATTGATCACAGTTGCGTAGGGAAAAATGAGGGAATCCGCCGGACCCGACTCGAGGTAGAACACGAGAGTGCCGCCGGTCACCACCGCCTGGAGACGGTGCTGGGTGTGACCAAAGGGCGGCACATCGAAGTTTTCGCTGGAGACAATGGCGCCGCCTGAATCCTGCACGTCGAGGCGAACTGTTGTCCAGTCGGAGGACCAGGATCCGACACCGACGTTGCAGCGAAATTGCTGGCCGTCGGCGAGAATTCCCGTCGCATAGGCGAGCATCGACCAATCGGCGGCGCGTCCCACTCCCACTCCGGGCACGGTCAACCCGTACTCTCCGCCTCCCCCGTCTTCTTCCGGGGTGTAGGTTCGAGATGTCACGAGCAAGTGACAGTCCTCGATGGGATCACACGCCAGTGCCGGGTCGGCGTACGCCAGCAACGCCGCACTGCCATCCAGGTCGAAGACCTCCGGGCCTAAAACATCCCACAGGTTGATCGTCTCCCACGGATAGAGGGTGAAACTGAGGGTCGGCACGTCCCGGTTGACTGTGTTGCTGGGCAGCGCTTGCACCACCACGGGAAGATCGAATTCATGGGGGTTGTGGAGCGAAAGATCAGTCTTCCAGAAGGTCCCGCGATCACCGCGATTGTGGGCCGCCGCGGGAATCATCCAATCAGCAGACAGCTGAGCCGCGGCCGTCATAGGCAGGAGGAGGCCTACAATTCCCATGATCCACCTCAAGGTCCTCGAAGTTAACATCGTCACCTCCGTCCAACCCGGGCGCAAGGATCGTGCCACTGTATTCCTTGATGCCGGACTTCGGATTCACACCCAATTCGTTCGAACTGTCCTCTGAAGGTGACGTGAGGGGGCTATACTGGACGTCAGGGGGGTAGATTGTGAGAATCTCCGGGGTCTTTTTCATCGGCATTCTGATAGCGGTCGGTTTCTACCTCTATCTCGGCGCCCGCGATACAACTTCGAGTCTCGACGCTGTGACTGAGGTTGCCTCGACTCTACTCGAGAGTGACGTTGATGCAAGCGCCCTCGATCGTCGGATGGCGGCCGAGATCATCTCCGCCATGGAGGTTCTCGAGGCCGAACCGGAGACGATCTCCGATCACGTGGAAGAGCTCAAGGTTTTTTCCGCCACCGCAGCGTCATGGGCGGAGGCAGCGGCCACACCGAGCACCGAACTCCACCTGGCGGTGGCCATCCGCGGCGCCGCCGGGGAGCTCCGCGGGTACGCGCTGACTCCATCGGATGTTCGTCTCAAGAGAGCTCGCCGTCTGCTGGCGGCGGCGCGCTCGACTTTGGAGGGTGTCGGCAATGGCGCCGCGGGGGATGGGCCGGGGCTCGCCGTCGGCGCGGTGCGGGACCGGATCGACAACCTTCAGCGATCCCATCAGGAGCAGGTCCTGGAGGTCGACGAGGAGCTCAGAGACTGATCCTCAGATCCTCCACGAGTGCAGGAGCGAGGTTGGTGGTGCGAACTCCCCCCGCACCGAGCCGCTGCAGATCCCCGGCCACCGCCGCCAGCCACCGCTGGACCGCTGGCGTGCGTTCCACCGCTGCCAGAGACCACAGACGTACAGAGGTGTCGCCGTGGCTCAGCGACACCAGCGCTATTGGATGAAGGGGCCGGGAGTGCTCGACGACGACACCCTCGATGAGGATCGCCCTGCCGTCGGCTCGCCGCCACAGATCCGCCGTCTTGAGCACCGCCGCGCCCCATTTCACGGCGTCCTTCGGCATGCGCTCGAGCACCAGATCGAAATCCACCTCACCTTGAAGCACGAGGTGCGGCATCAGTCGGCCCCTGCCACGACCCCGACAAAGGAGAAGACAATCCGTCGCCGTCGAGGCCGCAGATCGCACTCCACGACAGCGATCTGTTGCCAGGTGCCCAGGATGATCTGCCCCGCAGCCACCGGCACCGTCAACGACGGTCCGAGCAGCGCCGCTCTCAGGTGGGAAAATCCATTTCCGTCCCCCCACCGCAGATCGTGGTGATAGGAACCGTCGGAAGGGGCCATGTCCTCGAGTGCCGTACCGAGATCGCGAATGGCGCCCGGCTCGAACTCGATCGTTGTGACGGCGGCTGTTGATCCCGGCACAAAGACCGTCACCTGACCGGCGTCGGCGGCAATCGATAGCAGCCACGCGATCACAGGCTCGGTGATGTCGTAAACGTGTCCATGCCCCTCGCTCGCGAGCTCGATCTCATGATGCAGAGCCTGCATGGCAGCAGTATAGCCCTCTTCAGGTCCCAGACCCGCTCATCATTCAGATGCAGGGTGCAGGGAGTTCAAGGTACAAGCCCTGCGCCCTGCCTCTGCTACCATGCCTGCTGTGTATATGGGGGGCGTGTTGACCGCCGCTGTCGAAGCGCTGTTTCCGAGTCTCTGTCCACACTGCGAGCAGCCACTGCCGGGAGGATGCCGGGGCCTGTGCGGCGTGTGTTGGGCATCCTTGGTGCCTCGCGTCGGGAGCGCCTGTCCTCGATGCGGAGTTCCCGTAGATGATCCTTCCGACGCATGCTTGGGCTGTCTTCGGTCGGCCCCGCCGCAATCGGCGACGGTAGTGTGGGGGGAGCACGACGGTGTGCTCCGAACTGCGGTCCTTTCGCTGAAGCATCATCGGCGCGATGATCTCGCCCAACCATTGGGTTCTCGCCTCGCGGCGGCGATCGCGCCGGCCAGTTGGGCGCCATCGATCGACGTCATCTGCGGCGTGCCGTCCCACCCCGTTCGGCGTTTTCGCCGCCCCTGGGCGGCGGCGGATTTGTTGGCTTCCTCGGTGGGTCGCCGTCTCGACAAACCGGCGGTGAAGCTGCTGCGCCGTCATGGGCTTCACCGGCAGGCGGGCAATTCGCGCGCCCGTCGTCTCGAGCTACCACGTCGGAGTTTCTCCGCTCTTCGCCGCGCACGCGGTCTCACGGTCCTTCTCATAGACGACGTCACCACCACCGGGTCAACCATCAGACGGGCCAGCGAGGCGCTCGTGCGCGCCGGCGCCGAGGCCGTGTACTGCGCCGTCCTTGCACACGCCCCCGATTCGAGGAGAATCTCATGAGCCTTTTCGACGCCCTCGTCAAACACGGAATGCCGTGGGTTCCAAAGTCGATCGTCAGCCGAGTCGCAAGCCGCTATGTCGCCGGTGAGAGCATCGACGATGCTGTCCACACCCTTCGCGAGATGAATGGGGAGGGCGCAATGGGCACGGTCGACGTCCTCGGCGAGGAAGTTCGGGACCGGTCCAAGACCGAGAGGGCGGTGTCCCAATACCTGGATCTTCTCGGCCGTATCGAGGCGGATGGACTTGACGCCAACATTTCGATCAAACCGACAATGCTCGGGCTCAAGATCGACGAGGATCTGTGCGCCGACAACGTG
>CAYPBC010000003.1:24042-26353 GCA_964408845.1 uncultured Thermoanaerobaculia bacterium | reverse complement strand
CGGATGGTCGATTGGACGCCCTGGACGACCTCGTCCGAGAACGCATGGCCGGCGTTGGATCATCCGATATCGAGGGCTATGTGCATTCTCTTCAGCGACACGGAGATTCCGAAGAGTTGCGACGCCTTCTAGGTCTGATCACCATCAAAGAGTCCTACCTCTATCGGGGCCGGGCCCAGTTCGACGCACTCGCCGATACTGTTCTTTCGGAGTTCTCAGCCAGCCGGCCGCATCGACGGCTGCGGGTGTGGTGCGCCGGCTGTGCGCGCGGCGAGGAGGCGGCAACCCTGGCCATTGTCCTCGCAGATCACGAGGTCGTCGGCGACTGGCGATGGAGCATCCTGGCAACCGATGTCGACGAGGCGGCGCTCGCAGAGGCGCAGACCGGTCATTTCGGCCCCCGAGCCGTGGCGAGGGTGCCGGAGGGTTGTTTGCAGCGGTATTTCACGTCCCACGGCGATCGATTCGAGCTCAATCCCGAGTTGCGGGCGCGGATCGAGTTTCGTCGATTGAACCTCGCCGATCAATCGCTCGATCTGGGTGGGGAGAAATTTGACCTGATCTTCGTACGGAACGTTCTGATCTACTTCCGTCCGGTGGTGCAACGCCGGGTCGTCGCAGCGGTCGAAGATGTTCTGGCCGCCGACGGTTCTCTCTTTCTCGGACCGAGCGAGTCGCTTCTTCACCTCGGTTCCGGGCTCCAGGCTCGGGAGCTCGGTGGGAGCTTCTGCTACCGCCACCCGAAAACGGCAGGCGGCGGCGACACAGCCGATGCCCGACGGAAACGACCGCTCGCCGCCGCTGAAGCAACCTTGAACATGGTTCCTCCTCCTCCTCAGCACGAGGCTGGTGAGAAATTCGGGCTCACATCGTCCGGGAATGACGGACCCAACCTCGAGGCCCGGATCGAACAGGTGATCGGCTGCCTGGAGAAGGACGACCTTCACGGCGCGCTGGATCTCATCGACGACATCAGAACCGGGTTTCCGGAGAACGCAGTGGCTCACGCGTTGGAAGGTATCGCCCGCGAGAGGACCGGTGATCTGGATGCGGCGGTGCTCGCCTACCGAGGAGCGCTGTACCTCAAACCGGCGATGGATGAGGTTCGATTTCTGCTCGCCCGCTGCCTGCGAACCCTCGGCCGCGCGGCGCCGGCAGCGCGCGAATACCGGGCAGTGCTGACCGGGCTCGGCAGCCCACCCTCACAACCGGCGACGCTTGTCGGACGCTTGGGTCTTCCACCCACCGACGAGATGATCGAAGAGTGTCGATCGAACTCGTAAAGAGGACCCAGACCGGACGCCCAACCGACTCCCGAGTTTATCTTTGATGGATTGAGTCGTTTCGATCAGTTGAGCCAGCCGCGAAGCGGCGATAGACAACCAGAAACTGATGGCTGCGGCTCACGTCGCAGCGGCGGTCTGTCGCCCTTTCAGGGCTCCGGGGTATATGACACCGAACGCCTGGGGCTGACGCCCCAGGCTATGAGTCTGTCGCGCCTTCCGGCTTCGCCCTACGGGCTACGCCGTGACACGCCGGCGCTCAGGCACCGCAACGTTCTGACGTGCAACGTTCTAACGTTCGTGGTCACCAGTCGACCTCGACCTTGCGCGCCTTGCCGCCGAATCTCGCTACCTGAACCCAACGATTCCTTTTCCCAAAATCGTAGAGATCACGAGTCACACGCACATCCTCCCGGCAGTAATCGATGATCTTGTCGACCTCTCCGAGCCGCCACCATTCCAGGGCCTGCAATCCGTCGGCAGACTTGCCCGTGCCGAGGGTGGCGGATGCAACACTGTCCAGCTTTGGTCGGAACCCGAGTCGCTCCTCGAGGTCGTACATGATGTCGAAGGTCGGAAGCCGTTGCAGATCCTCGTCGGTGTACGCGCGCAACACCTCGTAATCGAATCCTCGGATGTTGTACCCGACGACGAGCTCCGCTTCTGTGAGGAGAGTGATGAGCTCACCGATCTCGTCCTCCTTGACGACCAGGAACTCATCGAGGTCATAGCGATAGGCCACGCCGACCGACACACCGAGGCGATGGAACTGGCTGCGGCCGCCGACCTCTGCGAAGGAGCGCTGGGTTTCGAGGTCGAAGACCACGACCTTCTTGTCCCGCGGCACCTCCCGCTGCGGGTTCTGATCGAAGAGGTCCATCTGACCGTCCCAATGCTCCATCGTCGCCTCCGGTGAGTGTCGAACGCGGGCGAGTGTAGCACCGCCATCTCCGTCTCCGTGCCCGTCTCCGTCGAATCCGATCGTTGTGGCGAGACAGCGATGCTCTCGTCGGGCACGGAGACGGAGA
>CAYPBC010000003.1:0-23942 GCA_964408845.1 uncultured Thermoanaerobaculia bacterium | reverse complement strand
CGGGCACGGAGACGGAGAGAGGTATACTCCCCGCGATGACGATGGTCGCCGAGGAATCGCATGGTCCGCCGGTCGAGCTGAGCGTTTTCAGCGGACCGCTCGATCTGCTGCTTCATCTGATCAAGCAGAACGAGGTGTCCATCTACGACATCCCGATTTTCAATATCTGCGATCAGTACAACGCGCATCTCAAGGCGATGCGGGAGCTCGATCTCGATATTGCGGGTGACTTTCTGTGGATGGCCTCGTGGCTTCTCCACCTCAAGTCCAAGATGCTCCTGCCGCAGGTTGCCGAGGGGATTGAGGATCCGCGGGAGGAGCTCGTGGAGCGGCTGCTGGCCTATCGCCGGGTCAAGGAGCTTGCATCCTTTCTGCACGAAAGCGACCTCGTGCGACGGTGTCTTTGGAGCCCGGAGATTGCAGCCGACGCCGGCGCCGTGGAAGAAACGGAGCTGGACTGGGAAGATGTTGACCTGCGGGTCCTCGCGCAGACCTATCTCGAAGTGATGCAGAGGTTTGCAGCGTCCCATCCGCCACCGCTCGAGGTCTTGCCTCTGCGCTACCGGGTCGAGGACAAAATGAAAGACATCTACGACCTCGTGCGATCTGACGGGTTGGTGCCGCTTCTCCGCCACCTGAACTCGCGATCGGATCCGGTGGAGATCGCGACCGTCATGGTGGCGGCGCTGGAGCTGGTGCGGTTGCGAGGGGTGTTCGCGGACCAGCAGCGCCCGTTCGCCGAGATCTACCTTCGGCCCGGCGATCGGGCGCTTGACGCCAGGGAGCTCTTGCTGCGGGAGGAAATCGGTGGATAAGGACACGCTGACCGCCGTCGTGGAGGGCATTCTCCTGACCGCGTCCGGGCCGGTGACGATTTCTGCGGTCACTGAGGCCATCGACGATGGGAAGGTGGGCGAGGAGGAGGTGGGTGCGATTGTCGAGGCCATCAGGGAAAACCTGGACCGACCGGACAGCGGCCTCCGCCTCGAAAAGGTCGCTGGTGGTTGGCGTTGCACGACACCCCCGAGTCTGGATCCCTACTTGAGAGCCTTCCACGGTATCGCCGCCCGTCAGCGATTGTCGCAGGCGGCGCTCGAGGTCCTCGCGATCGTTGCCCATCGCCAACCGGTCACCCTCCCTGAAATCAACTTCATCCGCGGCACGAACTCGGCGAGCGTCGTGCGGACCTTGCTCGAGCGTGGGCTGCTCCGGATGGCCGGGCGGAAGAAGGTCGTGGGGAAGCCGTTTCTTTATCGGACATCGAAGGAATTCCTGGTCCACTTCGGGCTCGAACGCGCCGAGGATCTCCCCGATCCGGAGGAAGTGGCGAAGGACGAGATCGCCCCGGTGGAGTAGCGAGCCAGGGAGTTGGTGGGGATAGGTGTTGAAACCGCGAAGACGCGAAGAGCGCAAAGACGGAAGGAAAAACCGGTTTTTTGCGTCCTTCGTGTCATCGCGGTTCACTGGCCGTTGTCTTTCAGGCGACGGTGATCTGGGGCGGTTGACCGGGCCATAGCGCGCTGCCGACATCGCCCACCAGCCGCCGCAACTGCCGTTCGAGCGCGTCAAAGGCCCAGTGGCGGGTGACCTCAACCACGAGACCGCCGGCGATGACGGTCGTCACTGCCGGCAGCATGCCGGCCACGAGACCGCCCGCGAACCAGACGGCCGCAGCGACGACCAACACACCGGCAAGTCCTACCGCGTGGGCGTTGTGGGTTTCGGTCGGATGACAGCTGAGGACGAGCTCGGAGAACTCGTCATTCGATGCGATGCGGAAGCGGACTATTTCGTCGACCTCACGCGGAACGAGTCCGTAGACGCGGGTTTGGTGGGGGAGAGAAAGCACCCAACCGTCGCCGGTCGCCTCGGTGTCGGTAACGCCGGCTGCTCGAAGGGCAGCGCCGACGACTACGTCGGCGTCGCTGGGCGGAGCGATGCCCGGAGGGGGCCGAAAGGTCATCGTTATGGTACGTGCCGGCCGCTTGCGCGTCATTTCCGGGAACCAGATCATGTCGTGAGTATGAGCTGTCGTGTGTACGAGGTCAAAATTCTTCGTCGATTCTATTGAAGTAATTTAAAATCAACAAGTTAAGAATTTAGTCCGACGAGCTGGAATGGGGGAGGGCTGGGTTGGGTACGCGGGACGATATACTCGGCCGGAACTCCGAGCTAGCCCGGTCTCCTCACCGGGCTGAGGGGATAACGATGGAAGACAGCCAATTGCAGCCAAAGAGCCGGGTCCTGATGATGCCGCGGGACACCAACCCCGCCGGCACGATCTTCGGTGGTGTGATTCTCTCCTACATGGACCAAGCTGGGGCCGAGGAAGCACTGTGCCAAGGCGCTCGGCGAGTCGTCACGGTGGCGATGAACGAGGTGGTCTTTCATGAGCCCGTTTTTGTCGGCGATCTCGTCTCCTTCTACACCACCTTTGTGCGGGTCGGGCGAACCTCGATCACCGTGCGGGTGATGGTGAGCGCCGCGCGACACTGGGACCGCGAAGAGCAGGTCGAGGTCACGGAAGCAGAAATCACCTATGTCAACGTCGATGATATTCACCAACCGACACCGGTCGCGGCGGATGGCTCCAACCGAGATGGATGACCGCGAGTTTCGGGTTCTGACGCTGCTCGAAAGGGCGGTCGGGTCGGGAATCGCTCCGGGGATGGTTGCCCGATGGGGGAGGGTCGGTGAGGAGCCTCGGAACGTGAGGGTCGGGTCCGCGCGTCTGATCCCCGTCCGCGAGCCGGCGACCCATCGAACGTGGTTCGACCTCGCCTCACTCACCAAGCCGCTGGTGACGACAGCTCTGGCGCTGCTTGCCTTTCGCGAGCGTCTCTTGGGGGTCGAGACGACAGTTGGCGAGGTCCTCTGCGAGGTGCGGGGTACTGATGTCGGAGATCTGGAGATCGGGCAGCTGCTGACTCACACCTCGGGTCTGCCGGCGTGGCTGCCGCTCTACTGCCTCGCGGAGGGAGATCCCGAACGTCTTGCAGAGCGTCTCGGTTCCGTGTGCCTGGCACAACCGCCCGGACGCCGGGTGGTGTACTCCTGTGTCGGATTCGTGATTCTCGGGATGATGCTCGAGCGGAGTTTTGGGTCGCCCTTGGCCTCGATCTTCCAGGATCGAGTGACGGGCAGGCTGGGAATCGAGGATGAGCTCGGTTTTTCCCCAGATCCTGTGACTCATTCGCTGAGCGGTGAGGCGGCTTCGCCGGTCGTTGAGGAGCGTTTGGTCGCCGAACTCGGATTAGACCGACGGTGGATTCCGCCGATGGCACCGGGTCTTCCAGATGACGGCAACGCACGATTCCTCGGTGGTTCCGCCGGAAACGCCGGACTCTTCGGAACCGCTGCGGGGGTTTTTCTCCTGGCACAGGAGTTTCTGGTAGGAACGCTGTTCGATGCTGAGGAGATCGAGATCATGACAACTCTCAGCACGGCAGGTTTGGAACAGGCGAGGGGCCTCGGATGGCAAATTGCATCGTCTCCCGGCTGCTCCGCCGGCCCGTCACTTTCACCGCAGGCTTTCGGACATACCGGCTTTACCGGGGTCTCGGTATGGATTGATCCCAGAATCGAGGGGGTGTTTGTCTTGCTGACAAACCGCAATCATCCGGCTCAGCGCGAAAACGATCTTCACCCGTTCCGACGACGATTCCACACGATGGCACGCCAGTCACTCGGCTAAATGTCGGCATGCCGACAACACACTCTAAAATTCTCAGTTCTCAATTATCGCCCACTATCCCTGAGCATCGTCCCGCCTGGTGGTCATTCAAAATTGAGAATTCCTCAGATATTAGGTTCTGAGATCGGTGAGGCGGTTGATCCCAAACAGCAGGGCCAGAACAAACGGCGCCCATGCACCGACAATGGGAGGGAGGATCTCCACTTCCCCCAACTTCCCGAAAAACGTCACGAGAATGGTGAAGGCGATGCCCAGGACGAGGGCGATGGCAACCCCCTGCATTGCGCTCGTCCGGCGGCCGCCGCGGCTGAGGCCAAAGGGCAGCGCCAACAAGACCATGACGAACGCGGTCAGGGGATAGGTGATCTTCTGATGCCAGCGAACGATGAGATTGCTGGGGCGGTAGCCCGACTCGACGAGTTCCTGGATGTAGTCTCCGAGCTCACCAATTGACATTTCTGAAGGCCTCCGATACTCCTGCCCGAAATACTCCGGACCCTCCGGAATGTCGAGCTTCATGGGGGCGGTGATTCGTCTGAACTCGTCGTTGCCATCCGGATAGATCTGCCGAAACCAACCCGAATCGGCGATCCACTCCCCATCAATGAAACGTGCTCTCCGAGTGTAGAGGTGGAAACGCAGATTCATGTCCTCGTCGATTCTGAAGAAGGTGAAGCGTATCAAAGTCTCGGATGGTGAATCGTAGCGGAGAAAATCGTATAAGGTCTCGCCATCACGCGACATCAGCCACTGGCGATCACTGGAACGGTACGACCGGGTCGCCTCACGCCCCATGATTCGATCTCGTAATCGGATCGCCTCGCGGTTGGCATTCGGAACCACA
Source organism: uncultured Thermoanaerobaculia bacterium (assembly GCA_964408845.1). GTDB lineage: Bacteria > Acidobacteriota > Thermoanaerobaculia > Thermoanaerobaculales > Sulfomarinibacteraceae > Sulfomarinibacter. The sequence continues at coordinate 19,404 of CAYPBC010000003.1, read as the reverse complement.
ACTTCTCCGAGCACCCACAGACCGGCGGCGGACACCGCTGCGATGAGGAGAATCGGGACAATCAGACGGTAGAGCGAAATTCCTGCGGCCTTGAGGGCCGTCAGTTCCTGTTGACGCTCGAGTACGGTCAGCAGGATGAGCACGGCGATCATCAGCGCCATCGGGGTCACGTCGAAAAAGACCTGCGGTACGAGGTTCGCATAGTACGCCAGGACGACATCGGCGGGCGCGTGGTTCTTTGCGATGTCCTCGACTCGGTCGCTGAGATCGATGACGATGTACAGCATGGCGGAGCTGCCTAGAACCAGGAGCAGGGAAGGCAGGAGGCGGCGGCCAATGTAACGGTCGAAGAGAGCCGGGAAACGGGTCGCGTATCGTCTTCGTTGCACATTCAGGGGAATGCTCCCGCTGAGCGGATCGAGGGCGCCCCCAGAGCGGCGGCGCTGCTGCCGGTTTTCCCGCCATGACCGCCACCATTTCACCCCACGACCAACAAGACTGTCGCCGCTGTCGCCTTCGCCCAACCATCGACTCATTCGTCGCATCAGAGCAATCGCCACGATCATGAGCACGATGTTCGGCAGCCAGATTCCGACCCACGGCGGCACTCGTCCCTCAAGCGCCAACATTTCACCCTGGTTACCGACCAGGTAGTAGGTCAACACGACGGCAATCGAGACCACGAAACCCCGGCCGCGGCCCCCAGAACGTGCGCCCACGCCCAACGGCAGAGCGAGGAACGCAAAGACTGTGCACGCGAACGGAATCGCCAATCTCTTGTTGAGCTCGATGGACGCCAGACGTCGCCGCAACACCCTGTCCTCATCGGATTTCGGCTCCGCGGGATGACCTTCGAGCTTGCCGCCGCGCACAAAAGACACCAGATCACCAGTGTTTCTCTCTCCCATGCTGAGTCTGTAGCGAACCGTGGTCTTGCCCTCGGTGATCGGCCTGATGAGCTGCGAACGGTTACGGTTGACTCGGTAGATCTCCGGTTCGGCCCGCATGAACTGATGGGTCACGACATCCTCGAGCCGAATCCATCGTTCCATCTCCGACGGCTCGCCCGAGGTCAGGTTGGCGTCAACCATCTCCGGCAGACCAGCCGATACCATCTGTCCTCGTTTGGCAAGCGTCAGCCGTTCCTCACCGGGATTGCTGCTGTCAAAAAACAAAATATCGCGCCACTCACCAGTTTCGTTGTCCACCTCATTGACATAGAGAAGGACGTTCGGGATCTCCTCGTGAAACACCCCAGGTTCGATGCGCCCGAGGTTCTTGGCGCTGGCGAAGAGGCGCACTTTCAGCTCTCTTAGATCCCGGCTCGAGCGCGGAATGACATCGAGGTACAGGTAGCCGTTCAACGCAGTCAGGAGCAGACCGAGGATGACGATCGGCCGTAGCAATCGACGGATCGGAATTCCGCCGGCCTGGAGGGCCACGAGCTCGTTGTCGGCGTTCATCCGCCCGACCGCGAGCAGAACTCCGAAGAGAAAACTCATCGGTATGGTCAATATGATGACGTGTGGAAGGGTGATCAGGAGCACCTTGCCGGCGTCGGCCAATGGCAGACCGCGTACCAGAACCTGCTCGATGAGGCTGTAGATGCCACGCATGATCACGAGAAAGGTATAGGTGATGAATCCGAGGATGGTCGGTGGTACCACCTCGCGGATCACCAGCCGATCGACGACACCGAAGAGCTTCACCGGGTTCGCCTTCGATGAATGTGCCGCTGAGTTCTCATGAGATGAATTCTACACAAGAACACGGATAGGGGGTATCCACAGCTTTTCCACAGAGAGTCATTTTCCACAGCATGGCGCAGTGGTGGGAATGTCCGATAAGATATATTATGTAAACCTGATATGTAAGACCCCATATCAATGGTTGTTTCGTACTAACCAGGATCCTCCCCTAGCCCCGACTCAATTTCGCGGATGACCTCTTTCAATGCCTCGATGACCTGGCGCGGCTCAGGCTCCAACTCGGTACGGAAGGACAATCTGAGCGAGAAACCTCGGTCCGGGTTGCGAAATTGAACCATGAATGGCTTGCTCGTGGACTGGCCGGACTCCTCGGTCGAGCTCTTCCCGTCCGTGCCGCCGCTTTTCAGATTGGCCCGGCGTTGCCGAATGGCAGCGCGATCCAGCCGTTCCTCGACGATCACCCGGATAAGCTCACGCATGGCGGATTCGTCACGAGCCCTGGCGATCTCGAGGAGAACACCCTTCGCGTTGATGTCGGCATGCCGACACAGCTCCCGCACCGGTCCCGGAATCTCGAGCAGACGCAAACACTCCGTAACCGTCACTCGGGAGCGGCCCACGGCCTCACCAACCTGTTCGTGGGTGTAATCGTATTTCTCGATCAGAGTGCGGAAGCCGTCCGCTTCCTCGAATGCCGTGAGGTCTTTTCGCTGCAAATTCTCGATGAGTGCGATTTCGAGGGCCTGTTGATCGTTGACGGTCAGTTCGATGCATGGAACCTCGGTCAGACCGACGGCCATGGCGGCGTGAAATCGGCGCTCGCCGGAAACCAGCTCGTACTTTCCTCCGTCGACTCGGCGCACGAGAAGCGGCTCCAACACCCCGTGTGTGTCGATCGACGCCTGAAGGTCCTCGAGATGACCGAGATTGGATCGTGGCTGATCCTGGTTGCTTGTGATCAGCGTGATGCGGACCATACGGCCAATCCCCTCCCCCATCCGCTCCGCGAGCTCGTCGACGAAGTGGCGGTCGTGGCGCATCCGGCGATGTGAGGGCAGACCTGCCTTGGGATTATTCGGACCCGACACGTTGGAGAACCTCCTCGCAGAGACGATAGTACTCGTAAGCGCCACTCGATGACGGAGCATGATCGAAGATGCTCGAACGGTGGGCCGGCGATTCCTCGAGACGGACAGATTTCGTGATGAAGGTGTCGAAAACGTGATCGCCGAAAACCCCCAGGATCTCCTCGCGAACCTCGCGCGCCAAGATCGTGCGGCGATCGAACATGGTAATCAACACACCCAACATCCTCAGCTCGGTGTTGGGGCGTGCCTTGATCTTGTCGATGGTCTCCAGCAGATCGTCGGTTCCCTCGAGCGCGAAGTACGATGCCTGAATGGGAATGAGCACGTGGGTCGCAGCGACCATGGCGTTGACGGTCAGCAGACCCAAGGTCGGCGGCGTGTCGATGATGATGGCGTCGTATTCGTCACCGAGTGACTCGATGCGGTCCTTGAGTCGGTAGGGTGCATCGAGCTCTCCGGCCATACGGACCTCGAGCTTGGCCATGGCGATCCGGGAGGGAGCGATGAAGAGGTTTTCGCGGGCGCCGGGCACGATCGCATCCGCGAGGGAGGTGATCCCAGTCATCACTTCATACATGTTGCCCTCGATCTCCTCCAAAGAGACGTTGGACATCGTTGAGTTGGCCTGGGGATCGAGATCTATGAGGAGGGTCTTCGAACCCTTCTGCGCAAGCCCAGCGGCGAGATTGATGGCAGTGGTCGTCTTCCCGACCCCGCCTTTTTGGTTGGTGATTGCGATGATCATGAGTTCTCCGTAGAGAGCAATTCGAGCCAGGTAACTATAACCTAAATGAGATCTCGGCACATCTCATCCGGCGAAACCGCTCAATATAGGGGTGGATATTCGGGTGTCAACGAGGGACGGGTCACATTTCGTACTCGCCCATGTCTTCCGGCCGCATCCGTTCGAGGATTGTTCGCAGGGTCTCGTCGACGTCGGCCTCGCTCATGACCGCACGCTCGAGCACGGTTGGATCGACCAGAACGTCGGCATCTGTCCGCAGCGCCAGGGCGATCGCGTCCGACGGGCGGGAGTCAACGTGGCGAATTGCCTCCTTCGCGTTCCGGAGCTGGATCGATGCGATGAAGACGCTGTCGTCCAAGGTATGGATATACACGTGGTCGACGACGTGACCGGTGCTGGCGATGAGATCGCGGATGAGATCGTGGGTCATCGGCCGAGGCGGGTCAACCCCTTCGAGTTCGAGAGCGATGGAGTTCGCCTCACAGACGCCGATCCAGATTGGGAGGAAGGTAGTGCCTTCGTCGTCTTGGAGGATCACCACCGGGCTGTTGGATGCTGGATCCATGATCAGCCCGCGAACAGTCATCTTGATCGCCGTCGAGGGGTCTCTTTCGCTCATGACATCTTCTAATGTGTCGGCCCTCGCCTCCGATGTCAAGCATTCCCATTACGAACTCGACCCACTCTTCTTGTCTCGAGCCCCTTAGCCTGCATTTTCACCGGCCTTTGCGGCGAGGTGATGCGCATTGCCTCCCGCAACAGACGACTGGTGCGGAACGCGCTGTCCCCTCCGGAGTTTCCGGATGGGAACGGGCCTGGTCATTGAATGACCGGCAGCCGACCGACGGCATCAGCTCGATCGCCGACCAACGAATGGGCCCCGGCCCGCCGGATCCGGACCACAGCGACATCCCCGATCGCTTCACGCCCGGTCTTGGGGAAGTTCACCACTCGGTTGTCCTCTCCCCTACCCTGCCAATCTGCCGGATCCAGACGGCTATCACCGTCAATGAGTATCGAAACCGTACTCCCGATCAGCTGTTCGTTGAGCTCCCGCGAAATCCGATCGGTGAGTTCGAAGAGTCGGTGGAGGCGGTCTTTCTTTTCGGGCTCGGAAACCTGTCCCTGGTACTTTACCGCCGGCGTGCCCGGGCGTGGCGAAAACCCGAAAGCAAAGACCTGTCCGAAGCGTATCTGCTCGAGGAGCTCAAGGGTCCGGCCGAAATCGTCGTCGGTCTCCCCCGGGAAACCGACGATCACGTCTGTCGACAGATTGATGTCGGGCACCGAGGCACGCAGGCGCTCGATCAACTCGATGTACTGAGCTCGGGTGTACCCCCGATGCATTCTCTTCAGCACCGTGTCCGCGCCGGCCTGGACTGGGAGATGGAGATAGCGTGAGACATTCCGGTTTGCCGCGAGCACCCGAATCAGGCGGTCGTCAAAATGCCGTGGGTGGGAGGTGATGTACCGTACGCGCTCGACACCGGGGACGCCCGCCACCGCTTCTAAGAGATCCGCAAAGTCGCCGTCGGTTTGCGGACAGCGGTAGGCATTGATCGTCTGCCCAAGGAGTTCGACCTCCTTCAGACCGCTGTCCGCCAGCGACCTTACCTCCCTCAGCACATCGGACAGCGCACGACTGACTTCTCGTCCGCGGGTGTAGGGCACGATGCAAAAGGTGCAAAACTCGTTGCAGCCCTCAACCACTGTGACCATACCTCGGGTCGAGCTCTTACGAAAAACTGTGGTGAAGTTGTGCTCACGTTCAGCATCAAAACCCGTGAGCACGGGCCGCCCTCCCTGCTCGACCCCACGCACGGCCTCCCCGATCTGGGGGATTTCTCCCGGTCCGAGTACGAATCCGACCGTCTCCGAGCGCTGGAGCAACGACGCCCCTTCCTGTTGTGCCACGCAACCGCATACTCCGATCACCGGGGGCCTGGCAAGTTTTTCAAGAGCGCCGATGCGGCTCATGATCTTCTGCATAGGTCGCTCGCGAACCGAGCAGGTGTTCAGAATCACCAGATCCGCACCCTCGACATCCCCGGCGCGCCTCAAGCCACGACTGCGCAGCTGTCCCTCGATCAGCTCGCTGTCGTGCTGATTCATCTGGCAACCCCAAGTTTCAATGAAATAGAATCTCATTCGCAGAGTACGTCTCGGACCGGGAAATCTTACCCCGCGAGCCATCCGATCACAACCTCGCGACGAAACCCGGTTAGTAGACGAGCATCTCGGGAGTCGGACTCACCGGCGGAACGGTCGGCGCCTTGATGCCACGAAACCACCCCGGTTCGGCGCCATCCTGACGCGCGGTCTCTTTGATCTCTTTGAGACGTTGCTCTTCCTTTTGGAGCTTGACCTCCAGCGCGTCACGTTCTTTCATCGCTTGGTCAACCTTGGGTTTGATGACGCTATCCCGGTACACCGGGTCATCCCACGCATAAAAGTCACGCCACAGCCCTGGAATCTGATAATCGAACGCCGCGATCTGTTGCTTCAGGCTGGCGACGAGCTCCATCTGCCGTTGGTATCTCGTCTGCCAGTAGCGCATTCTTTCGGCCTCGTGTGCGTTGTTGGACGACTTCACCACAGTTCCGGCTCCATGGACCGGTCGTATCGCCTGTTTTTGGCCTTGTGTAGTCATCGTCAGCTCTCCCTGCGATGCATAATCGGGGAGGTTCTCGTTGGTGATGACTATGGATTTCCCCTCCTCACCGCCCTTGAGCTGCTTCGACTTTGCGATGTCGGACAGCGACTTCTCGCCACCGGTGGGGGTTTGTGTTGGGGTCGGCGTCGGGTGTTCAGCGCTACACAGAAGCACGCCGGCGCCCGAGATACACAGCAGCAACACGACCGGACGGAATGATAGAGCCAACCTAGAGTTCATGTTTTCACCCTGCGTCTATTATACGGGCGCCAGTAGAAGGTCGTTACTCTCCGGAAATTCCGGATCGGAACGGGCTAACACGTTACGGGGCGCGGGTTCCCTCGCGCCCATAACGATCCTCGAGGCGAACGACGTCGTCGAGGTGGTTGGTCGAAACCTCGAGCAGTCGACAGTCGGTGGTGGCTACCATGCGATGGAGGGTCCTCGGCGGGATATGAAAGACCGCCCCAGAGTGCAAAATCTGAGACTCGAGGCGCTCCACGTCTTTGCCGGAAACCAGCTCGAGCTCGCCTTCGAGGACTCGAAGGGTCTCCTCCTTGATCTCGTGATACTGGAGGCTGAGAGCCTCCCCCGCCCTGATGAACAGAATCTTGCCAACATAATCGGCAGTCTCGGCAAAGATCTCTTCGTGTCCCCATGGTTTCTCGATCATCCGTGCAGAAATGATGTCCATGTTGTCCTCTATACGGGAATCTTGGCTTTCGCGAGTATGAATGCGAGGCGTTCGAGGAGGTACTCTTCAACCTCCCGGGCTGTCACCAGCTTGGAGGCCTGCCGGGCGATGTGCGCAGCCTCGCGAAAGGAGAGCTGTCGAACGAGTGCCCTCACCACCGGAATCGCCTGTGGGTTCATGCTGAATTTCTCCAGGCCCAGGCCTACCAGAACGGGAACCATCAGAGGGTCCGATGCCATCTCACCACACATCGAGACCGGGACGCCCTCAGCCTTGCCGGCCTCGATCACATTGGCCACGAGACGGAGAACAGCCGGGCTTGTGGGACGATAAAGATCGGCGACCAGATCGTTCGAACGATCGACCGCGAGCGAATACTGGATGAGATCATTGGTACCAATGGAGACGAAATCCACCTCTTGCACGAGTTCCTGCGCCATCACTGCCGCCGACGGTACCTCCACCATCGCACCCAGCGGAACGGTCGCGCGCACCGCATGGCCTTGATTCAGGAGCTCGTCGTTGATCTCCCGGACCACCAGCCGGGCGACCCGAAACTCTTCAATGTCGCTGATGAGCGGGAACATGATCTGCACCCTGCCCTCGTCAAACTCCGCTGCCACCCGCAGCAGGGCCCGCAGCTGGGTACGGAAGAATTCAGGCCGCGAAAAGCAGAGACGAATGCCTCGCAAACCGAGAACAGGGTTGGCCTCGGGCCCTCCGATGACCTCGCTTGCTAACTTCCGGCCTCCTAGATCGAAGGTGCGGATGGTCACCGGAGCCGGCGCCATCTGCGCCACCATATCCCGATAGACCTCTAGGTGTTCTTCCTCCGATGGGAGTTTCGGGCTCATCTTCATATAAAGGAACTCGGATCGATACAATCCGATGCCACCGACCTTCCACTCCAGCGCTTGCTCGACCTCGGCGGGAAGGTCGATGTTGGCGAGCAGCTCGATCGAGCGACCATCCCGGGTCACAGTCGGCAGGGCACGCATCTTGAAAAGGGTTGCCCGTCGCTCGTTGTACTCACGCTGGCGGGACGTGTACTCGCTGAACTCGGCGGGATTGGGGTCGAAAATGATCTTCCCCTCTGAGGCATCGAGGGCGAGACGACGTGATTGTTTGGCCTGTTCGCACGCACCGTGGGCACCGACAATTACCGGGATTCCCAGCGAGCGGGCGATGATGGTCGTATGCGACGTGGGACCTCCCGTTTCGAGAGCGAATCCGAGCATCTTGTCGAGCGGCAGCTGGACCGCTGTCGATGGCGGCAGATCGTCGGCCACCAGGATCACCGGCCTGTCGAGGTTCTCGAGTTGGCCGAGATCGAGACCGTGAAGAGCGGCGAGGATCTGGGTCGCGACGTCGACAACATCGGCCTTGCGATCGGCAAGGTACTCGTCCGGCAGGGCCTCGAAACGGGAGATGAGCTGTTCAAGGACCTGGTCGATGGCCCAATCCGCGTTCACCTCCTCTTCCCGGATCACCTGCTCCACCGGGTTGATGAATGATGGGTCCGAGGCGATGAGCTGGTGAGCTTCAAAGATCGCGGCGTACTCCTCTCCCATCTGCTGCGCTGCACGGTCCCTGTTCTCCTGGATGTGTTTGACGGTGGCACTGATCGCGTTCCGAAATCGTTCGATCTCGGCTTCCACGCCTTCGGTCGGGATCGTGATACGCAGCGTGGATATCGGTCGCGTCTCGTGAACCACCGGCTCGCCGATGGCGATGCCCGGGCTGACCCCGAGGCCGCTCAGGATTCGGCTCACTGATCTTCCCCGAACTTGTTCGCAAACAGTTCGACGATCGCCCTGACCGCGGCCTCCTCATCGGCGCCGTCGGCGCGGACGTTGAGTGGGGTTCCTTTGGTGGCCGCCAGAGTCAGGATGCCGAGAATCGACTTTGCGTTGACCTCCTCATGGTCGGTGCCGACGTAAATCTCGGACTCGAAGCCGCTGGCGGTATGTACGACCTTTGCAGCGGCCCTGGCGTGCAGCCCGAGCTTGTTGATAATCGTCACCTGCTCTTGAGTCATCTCGTTCACTCCTCAAAACCCCGTGGGGCCGCGTGATCTACGTACGATCTGCCTGTCTATTGTATCCGCTGGCGGGGCGGCGCCCCTGCCCGCGTCAGGTGGAGGCCTTGGCGTGCAAGAACTCGCTCGCCAGACGGATGCTCTTTTGCCCCGCGGCAGTGATTCCCGCCGCCAGCTCCTCGAGAGAAAGGGATCTTCCCTGAAGCGAACCGAGTTTGACCAGCATCGGCAGGTTGACGCCGGTAACGACCTCAACCTGTTCCGGTTCCAGGAACGGGAGGGCGAGATTGGTGGCGGTACCGCCAAACATGTCGGTGAGGATCAGCGTGCCCTCTCCCTGGTCTAGCTCCCGCAGCTGTCTCTTCAAAGACCGCGAGGCTTCGTCCGAATCCACGTCCCACGGCAGCGACATTGCCGAGGTCTCTACCAAATTCGGGTCGATGGTTTGCGCCGCCTGGACCAGCTCCGAGGCCAGGTTGCCGTGGGTGAGGACGATGACCGGAATCATGAGTACCTCCAACGATCCTTGTCACGATGGTGGACGACCACGTCGCCTCCCTTCTCCTTGAGGGCGCTTGCGACCCTTTCGGCGAAGTAGACCGAACGGTGACGGCCACCGGTGCAACCCATGGCTATTCCGAGGTGGGTCTTCATCTCCTCGGCGTAGCGGGGTAGGAGGTACGATATCAGGTCCATCATTCGATCGAATGCTTCGTCAACCTCAGCAAATTTCCCGAGCCACTCGGCAACCGGTTGGTCGTCTCCCGAGAGCGTCCTTAACGACTCCTCGAAGAATGGGTTCGGGAGAAAACGAACATCGAACACGAGGCTCGCCGTGGCCGGCACGCCCTGCAGGTAAGAGAAGCTCTGAACTTCGACTGTGAGTGGTTGGCGTTCTTGATCCCCGCCGGCCAGGGAAAGCATCTGGCGGCGTAAATCGTGCGGCGACAGGCCGGTGGTGTCCACGACGAGGTCGGCAAGTTCGCGAACCTCCTCCAGCAACCCCTTCTCCTCGGCGATAGCCTGTTCCAAACCGAGGTCCGGAAGTGGGTGGGGGCGGCGCGCCACCGAAAACCTCCGCAGGAGGATTTCTGGTGATGCCTCGACGAAGATCAGTCGCAGACCGTCGTATTTCTCCCGGAGCTCGCGGAAGAAACCCGGAAAGAACTGGATCATCCCACGCGTGCGAACGTCGAGCACCACCACCAGGCGGTCCATCCCCTCTTCCGTACGAGCAAAGAGGTCCGGCACCAACTCGAGCGGAATATTATCGACGCACGAATAGCCGATATCCTCCAGGCTGCGGCTGAGCACGGACTTGCCAGCCCCTGAAAGCCCGGTGATCACGAATGGGCCGTTGAACGTACTCTCACTCATTTTCCGTGCCCTCTGCCATGAGGTTGACACTCTCGAGGAATCCGCGCTCGTCCTCGATTCCGCGCTGCGCGAGAAGACACTTTCGAACCGCGGTTTCGACCATGATCGCGAGGTCGCGACCAGGGGCCACAACCATCGTATATTTCGGGATCTCGATCCCGAGAATGTCCTCGGTAGAGGTCCACGCGCTCGGACGCTCCATCATCTGTTCCCGCCACTTCTGCTCCATCGCCCGCGCCTCCGGCGTGAGCTTGGTCAGCCGGATGACCAGGGACACGGTCACCGCCGGCGAGGTCGCAGTCATCCCGAAATGCTTGCGCACATCGATGATACCGACCCCGCGGAGCTCGAGATAGTTTTCGAGAAACGCGTGCGGGCTCCCAAGCAAACCGTGATGGTGGGTGCGTCGAATGACCACGGTGTCGTCAGCCACGAGCCGATGGCCTCGATAGACGAGCTCGAGGGCGCACTCCGATTTGCCGATCCCGGGATCGCCGATGATCAGGGTTCCAAGCGAGAAGACGTCGACCAACACTCCATGAAGCTGGACTTTTGGCGCGAGCTCGTCCTCGAGGAAGTTTGAAATCGTCTCGATGGTCTCGGAGGTTTTTGTCGCCGTCACCAACAGGGGAATGCCGCCGGCATCTGCGGAGGCGAGCACGGCTTCTGGCGGTTGGGCGCTCTTGGTCGAGACGATGCACGGTATGTCGAGCTCCGTCAGACGTTTGAGCCTCGAATTGGCCTCATCGCCGGCAAAGGTCGCCAGATAGTCGTACTCGGACTCGCCCAGGATCTGCAGCCGACCGGGTTTCACATACTCAAGGTAGCCCGCCAACGCCAGACCGGGCTTTTGGATTCTCGGGTTGGTAATCAGGCGGTTCGCCAATCCGCTTGATCCCGCCGCAACTTCGAGATCGAGAGAGGCAAGGCGGCGCTCGGTCAGCAATCTCTCGACGGGGATTGCCTCCGGAACGGTCAAAGCCCCTCCGCCTCCGCCGCCCGCCGAATGGCCTCGGTGACTTCCTCGACATCGGACGCCGCCAAAAGCTCTGCCCGCAGATCGCGCCGCTTCAGGACCCGCGCGATCTGCGACAGAACCTGCAGATGCGCGGCCGGTTGGTCAGGGGGCGACAGGACGACGAAAACAAATTGGACGGGATCGTGCCCGTCGCCACCGAACGGCACCGGTTCGGCGAACCGTGCGAGGGCGATAGCGATTTTACCCAGCCCCTGAGTCTTGCAGTGAGGAATCGCAAAACCGTCTCCAACCGAGGTTGACCCCAGGCCCTCGCGCTCCAGCAGCGCCTCGATCACATTTCCCGGATCGAGGTCGAGCTGTGGTGCGACGGCGTCGGCGACCGCAGCAAGGGCCGACTCGACATCATCGGCCGCCAAATCGATATACACGTTGTCAGGCTCGATAAGCTTGTGGATCTTCATCAGAGCTCGGGTGTGATCAGTCCCAGATTCTTGTCGACACGTCGATAGATCACGTTGACGCGGTCGTTGCTGGCATTTCGAAATACCAGGAAGTTGTAGCTCGAGTCGTCGAGTTGGAGAACCGCCTCCTCGATCGACATCGGCTTGATCTGGATGCTGCTTGTTTCTACGATCCTCGGTTCGCCGGATGCAATCGACTCAGATTCGAGAACCTCGACCGCCCATCCGCGGTCGGTTTTCGCCTCGGATCCGGCCCGCTGCTTGTGGTCTTTGAGTCGGGTCTTGGCGCGACGAGCCTGGATCTCGACCTTGTCGACCGCATCCTGGATCGCCGCCGTGACGTCCTTGTTTTGGGCTGTCGAGTGAAGATCGAAGTCCTTGCCTTTGACCGAAAGATCCACCACCTGGAGGTGGCGCTCCTGCGACACCTCGATCCGGACATCTATGATGTCGTTGAAGTACTTCGTGATCTTCGCCAACTTCTTTTCCGCAAGTTGGCGGGACTGATCGCTGAGTGTGACATTGCGGGCTATGTAATCGACTTTCATTCTTCACTCCTTGGCGCCGTCTTCCCACCGGGTATCTGCTCAAAAAAATTTCTTACGCTTGTCGGATGACAGAATCAACATCTCCTCACGATACTTCGCAACAGTTCGGCGTGCCAGTCGGATTCCCTCCTTCTGCAAAAGGCGCATGATCTTCGAGTCCGAAAGCGGGCGCTCCGGATCTTCCGCCTCAATCACTTTGCGGATCCTCTCCTTGACCACCACCGACGATATATTTTCGCCACGGGCCGAATCGACGCCGGAATGGAAGAAATACTTCATCGGGAACAGGCCACGCGGCGTGTACATATACTTGTTGCTCACCACCCGGGAAATAGTTGACTCGTGCATCCCGATGTCTTCGGCAACCTGGCGCAGAACCATCGGTCGCAGGTGCTCGATCCCGTTGTCGAGAAAGGCCGTTTGAAAGCTGACGATGCTCTGCGCCACCTTGTAGATCGTGCGCTGACGCTGGTCGATGCTCTTCATCAACCACATCGCCGACCGCATCTTGTCGCGGAGATAGTCGTTGGCATTCGAGTCCAGATTTTTCGCCTCGAGCATTCGTGCATAGCGCGAGTTGATTCGTAGCCGCGGCAGACCATCGTCATTTAGACTGATTCTGTACTCGCCTTCGACGACAAGCACGTGGACATCCGGTTCGATGTACTGGTTATTGCCATGTTTGAAGATCCGCCCCGGTTTCAGCTCCAGTCCCTGAATCACATCCAGGACTGGCCTGATCTCCCGCACCTCGGAGTACCCGAGGATCTCCGCCAGGGCATCCCATCGCTGATGGAGCAGATCCTCCCAGTGGTCGGCGACCACGAGATGCGCTTTTTCAAGAAGGGCGCCGTTTCCGTTCTCCTCAAGATCCAACAAATATTCGATCTGGGTCACCAAGCACTCCTGAAGGCTCGACGCGGCAATTCCCGGCGGGTCGAGCGAACGAACCACCGCCATCGCCTCATCGAGGCACCGCTCATCACACCCCGTGCCGTCGACGATCTCCTCCCGCGACGCGCGAAGAAAACCGTCCTCATCGACGTTGCCGATGATGAACTCACCCACCTCGACGATTCCCGGTGAACAGTCGAGAAGGTGCAATTGCCACAGGAGGTGGTCGTACAGCCCCGCCGGGGCCGATACTGTGTTCTCCAGTCGGTAGTCGTGATCCGCCGCTGGAGCGGCCATCGACGGCCCCTCCGACCTTCCATCCCCGAGATAGTCGGCGAAAAACGCTTCGACATCTATGTCGGCGTACTTCTCCTCCGCGGACGGCAGGGTTTCATCCTCAGATGTGTTTTCCGCCGGCTTCTCCTCGGGAACAGACTCTGGGCTCGCAGCCCGATCCGCCTCGGCCGGTGACTCACCCTCTGCGGGGCTGGAGTCGTCGCTCGGTTCCTCGACCTCCAGCACCGGATTTTCCAGAATCTCCTGCGCCAGAGTCTCCTCGAGCTCGATCCTCGAGAGCTGAAGGAGCTTGATAGCCTGCTGCAACGACGGCGTCATCACCAGCCGCTGCGCCAACTTCATCTGGAGTTTTTGTTCGAGAGCCAATTTTTCCTTAAATCCTCAACTCGCGCTCATCAATTCCTTTTCGGCACCGTCGTCGAGAGCCGATCTGCGCCCACTCGCGAATTCAAAGCTCGAAATCTTCGCCGAGATAGATTCGACGGACATCCCGGTTTTCCGACAGGTCGACGGGTTCTCCCGTAGCAAAAATCTTGCCGTCTTTGATTATATAGGCGCGGTCGGTGATCTTCAACGTTTCCCGGACATTGTGATCTGTGATCAAAACACCTATTCCCAACGATTTAAGGCGTTTGATGATCCGTTGTAGATCGAGCACTGCAAGCGGGTCGATACCCGCGAACGGCTCGTCGAGGAGAATGAAGGTGGGTTCGGTTGCCAGGGCCCGCGCGACCTCGAGGCGCCGGCGCTCGCCACCGGACAGGGTTTCGGCACGCTGCCCCCTGAGGTCCGACAGCCCGAAGTCTTCAAGCAACCGATCGATCCGTCGGTGGGCTTCCCGCGCATCGGTCCCCAGGGCCTCGAGAATCAACCAGATATTGTCTTCCACCGACAGACGTTTGAACGAGCTAGGCTCCTGGGCGAGGTAGGAGACGCCCATCCTTGCGCGCCGGTACATGGGCTCCATGGTGATGTCGCGTTCGCCGAGGATGACGTGCCCCTCATTCGGCTGGACAAGCCCCACCATCATGTAGAAGGTGGTCGTTTTTCCAGCCCCGTTTGGACCCAGAAGACCAACGATCTCACCCGGCGAGATGTTGAGAGTGATCCCATCGACGACATATCTTCCTCGATAGGCCTTTCGAAGACCCTGCGCAACGAGGTCGAGCGCTTTCGGGCTCAGGGCTGTTCCTCCGGGTAGTAAATGGTCTCCGTTCCTCCTGCGACCGAGACCGTACCATCGGCCTGATTCCAGGTCAACGACGACCCGGAAACCACGTTCCCCGAGGGGTCCGTGAGCCTCACCGGCGAACCCTCGATCGTCACCATCTGGGTCTTGACTTCGCGCCGAGCCTTCCGCCCGGTCATCCGCCGCCCGGTCACTAACTCGACCAATTCGACTGAACCAACCGCCTCGACCGCGGTCACCTCGTTGTTCTCGTCAAAGAACAGACTGATCTCGGCTGCTGAGAGCGTATGCTCCGGATCGCTGTATCGGACGTTGCCACGGTAGACCGCCGTACCGGAGGCCTGGTCGTAGTCAAGCGAGCGGGCGACGACCACAACGTCCTCGCCCGGATCGCCTTCGACATCGAGTTGGGATGCCGGCACCGTGGTGCGAACGTGCCCCGTGGCGCGGATCGAGGGCAGCTCCTTCCGGTACACCACGTCGTCCGCCAGTAGAAGGCGATGACCCTGCCACAATCTTGCATTCTCCCGCAGGTGGAACACACCCCCGTCCTGGGTCACGTCGAGGATTTCAGCCGCAAAGTGGGCCGGTTCCGAATCTTGGTCATCCTCCGCGGCGCCTATCAGAGCAACATCTCGAATGATGCCCTGGACATTTCCACGAGCCTCGGCCCGCCCCTCCCTGTTGAAGATCTGTCCTTGATCGCAGCTCACCCGTCCTTTCGAGAACATCAATAGAACCCGTTCCGGCCCGGTCGGATCACCGTGGAGCATGGTCAGACCGGCTTCCGGCGAGAGGCGGGCGCGGTATCCCCGAGCCTCCATGTCGTCTCCACGCAGGATGACGTCATTGAGCATCTCGACATCTGTCGGCCGTCCGTCGGAAAACCAGACCCTCGCCTCCTGTGCTTCACCCCTTCGCGGCGCTCCTTCGGTCGGCACTTCGTCGATGCAGACACCCTTTTCCGCGCGGAGATTGATGATGCCCTCCTCGCCGAACACTCCTCGGAGAATCCAGGTCCGAAGAGTACGCTCGAAATAGTTCTCCCCACCTACGAACTGGATGGTGATCCATGGACCGGTCGTGCTGGCATCGACCTGCCACCTGCCGTTCCCCTGATGTTTGGCGACAACGCGCTCCATCCATGCTGAGACTCTGCCGTCATCTGAGAATCCCTCACCACGCCCGACAACACCACCGGAAAGCTCGATCAGCCTGGGCGGGCCGTCGTCTCTCTCGAGATCGACGGACATGAGCGGCGCATCGATTTGCGCGTTCTGAAACCGAACCCTCCCGCCCTCAGGAAAAACAACCGTCCTCTTCGACCTCTGATACACGGCCTTCGGGGCCGTCAGGGTGGCGCCGTCTTCGGAGCTGAAAGAGACTCCCCCACTGAGGACGATCTCGTCTTGCTCGAGGTCAAACATCGCGCCTTGAGCCCGCCCGAAGGTGGCGCCCGACACATAGGTCACTTCGGAGCTGGCGGAGAAGCGTCGCGAGCTGGCCTCGAAGCTTCCGGCGTCTGTTGTCAGCATCGCTCCGGTCGGCAGGACGATCCTGATGCTCCCCTCCAGCGTCGCGTCCCTGGTTTGGATGTTGAAGCTGGCGCCGTCACAGGTCAGAACCGGTCCCGGCTCGCCGTCGCGATAAAATTGCAGCCGAACCCCCTCGATCTCATGCCAACCGGACGAGAGACCCAGAGTACGTTTCGATGCGAGCTCGAAGATCAATCGCCCCGCCACCCGTTCCACGAACTCGAAGCCGGTGTAGACCCCCACCGTTCGATCACCGCCTTCGCCGACAACCTCGTCGCTATCGACCCGCGCCACCGGGGTCCGAAACCTGTTGAAGCGCTGGGTGATCACAACAGCCATCGCGAGGAGCACGAATGCGATGGCGACCGAGGTCAGCCGCCTCACCCAGAATCGGGATGCGACGCTCACCGCAAAACCTCCGACTCCGGAGCCCCTTTCGTTAAGAAGATTCTGGAATCGTCGTGATGGTTGCCCGGTTGGTCGAGAATTGACATAGGGAATCGTGGTCAGCGATCGTTGAAGATGCCCATCGCCCTGAATTTCTTGAATCGTCGGGTGACCAACGCATCCGGTTTGACCTTGTGAAGGGGTTTGAGGTTCCGGCGAATCGCTGCGGAAATGGTATCGGCCATCTCACCCGGGTTCATATGCGCTCCCCCGGCGGGCTCCGGGAGGATTTCATCGATGATTCCGAGCTTCTTGAGGTCGGTGGCAGTGAGGCGAAGCGCCCGAGCCGCGTCTTCCGCCCTCGCCTGATCCTTCCACAGGATTGCGGCGCACCCCTCCGGTGAGATCACTGAATAGATGGCATTCTCCAGCATGAGTACCCGATCTCCGACACCGAGAGCGAGGGCCCCGCCCGAACCACCCTCACCGGTCACGACAACGATGATCGGCACCGGGAAACCGGCCATCTCGATCAGATTGTTGGCAATGGCTTCAGCCTGCCCACGCTGTTCGGCATCGATCCCGGGATACGCCCCGGGGGTATCAATGAACGAGATAATCGGCCGCTGGAAACGTGCTGCGAGCTCCATGATACGGATCGCCTTGCGATATCCCTCCGGACGAGGCATGCCGAAGTTACGGCGCAGCTTTTCGGCGGTATCCCTCCCCTTTTGGTGGCCGACGACTACCACCGGCTCGCCGTCAAAGCGGGCGAGTCCACCCACAAGCGCTAAATCGTCGCCAAACCGCCGATCGCCGTGAAGTTCGGTGAAATCGGTGAAGATGCTGTGGATATAGGCCATCGTGTACGGCCGCTCCGGATGGCGGGCGAGCTGGCACTTCTGCCACGGCGTCAGGGTTGAGAACACCTGTTTGATCGTCGCGTCGAGATCTTTCCGCGCCGATAATAGATCCTCTTCGGTCGCCCGCCCGGAAGTGCCCGCAGACTCAATTTCGGCAATCCTGGAACGGATCTCCTCGATCGATTCGAGAAACGGAGGCGTCGGTGCGGCCATTCAGGGACTGTAGCAGACGGCAGCGAAGTCAGTCAAAGTCTGAGCCTTCCTCGTCTGATGTCCGGCGGGAAGAGCGGATCGGAAGCACCAGGGGGGGAAGATAATCGGTTGGAGCGTTGTATCCAAGCATGAGCATGATCGTTGCCGCGATGTTCCCCAGGCCTGGCTCGGCAACCTCCGGATTGGCCCGGAAATCTCGTGCCCCTGGCCCTACGATGCACCACGGTACCGGTGAAAGAGTGTGGCTCGTCTTGATAATTGGGTTTCCGGATGGGTCTCGCTTGAGATCTCCCGTCGCATGGTCAACCTCGAACAACATATCGACGTTTCCGTGATCTGCGGTGATGATCATCGTGGCCCCAGCTTCGCGGACGGCTTCCTCGAGGTGTCCGATACACTCGTCCACCACCTCCATCGCCTTGATCGACGCCGGTAGCGACCCCGTGTGCCCGACCATGTCGCCGTTGGCGAGGTTGACTCGTATGAACCGATGCCCGCGGTTACAAAGGTCCTCGATCACCACCTCGGTGACCTCGCGTGCCTTCATCTCCGGGGCCACGTCGAATGGACCTTCATCGGAGGGAACCTCGACCCACTCCTCGAGCGTGCTGTCGAACGGCGCCGAGTTGTTACCGTTCCAAAAATAGGTCACGTGACCGAATTTCTGGGTTTCAGCCGCCGCCAGCTGGCTGACTCCATTGTGCGCGAGGTACTCCGACATGGTGCGTGAGATCGCCGGGGGGTTGACCAAATACAGGGGCGGGATCTTGAGATCGCCGTCATACTCCATCATCCCAGCAAAGAGCACGTCCGACAGCTCGCCACGGTCGAAAACGTCAAATTTCGGTTCGCTGAACGCCCGCGAGATCTCGATCGCCCGATCACCCCGAAAGTTGAAATACACCACCGAATCACCGTCGTTGATGGTGCCCACGGGATCACCGTCTTCATCCACAATCACGAACGGCGGCAGATCCTGATCGGTGATCCCGGGGTTTTCGCGACGCAGGACATCCACTGCTTCGGCGGTGGTCGCGAATGTTCGTCCGGCGCCCCGGACATGGATTTCCCAACCGCGGCGCACCATGTCCCAATCGGCGTTGTACCGATCCATCGTAATCTGCATCCGACCGCCACCCGAGGCAACGGCGGCATCAACGCCGCCATCGACCAATTCATCGAGGACCGTGTCGAGCTCCTCGAGATAGCGGTCGAATGAAACGGGATCGACATCGCGCCCGTCCGCCAGCGCATGGACCCTGATTCGCTGCACTCCCTCGGTGGCGAGGCGTCGCAACAGAGCGACGAGGTGATCGATGTGACTGTGAACATTGCCGTCGGACAGAAGACCTATGAGGTGGAAGGTGGAGTGATTGTCCAGGACATGGTCCACAACCCGGCGCCACCCGTCACCATCGAATAACGAACCATCCGCAATGGCCTGTCCTACGAGCTGCGCACCCTGTTCGAAGATGCGGCCGGCGCCAATGGCATTATGGCCGACCTCTGAATTTCCCATGTCCCCGTCGCTCGGCAAACCTACGGCGACACCGTGCGCCTTGAGCTTGATGAAAACAGGCGCGTCGCGAAACAGCCGGTCGAGATTCGGAGTGACGGCCAAGTCGAAGGCGTTGCCCTCATAACCCTGGTCGCTCCCGCGGTACAGCCCGACGCCGTCGAGGATCACCAGCAGCAGTTGGCCGGTAATCCCTCCAAAGCCAGGATATGGCGCCA
>CAYPBC010000002.1:0-32457 GCA_964408845.1 uncultured Thermoanaerobaculia bacterium | reverse complement strand
AATCGTACTCCCGACAAGCTGCCGGTCAGCGAGCGAACGCCGCTGTTCGCGGCCTGCGATCGCGCGTTACAACGGACAGTGGAAATCCTGGACCCTGATCTGGTGGTCGGCATCGGCGTCTTTGCCGAGGAACGGGCGTGCTCGGCGCTTGCCGGCTCTGGAGTCAGAATCGGCCGCATCCTCCACCCGAGCCCGGCAAGCCCGGCGGCCAACCGTGGCTGGAGCGAGCGCGTAACCCGCGAGCTCCAGGAGCTGGGTGTGGAGCTGCGCTGAGATCGAGACTACGATTCCCCATCTCATCACATTATTGGTTATCATCCTTTTAGGAGTAGGAAAAATGCACTGGAATTACTCGTGTCCCCACTGCCGGTCGCCGCTCAATCCCGAGGATCGGGTGGTCGTGCGAGCCGAGTGCGAAGGTCGACGATTCCTCGTTGGGCTCCACCCCCAACCCGGGAATTACGAGGTCGACCTGCCGCCGGACGAGATCATGGCCCGGGGCACACGCTGGGAGCTTTCGTGTCCGGTGTGCGACCGCAGTCTGGTCTCGGAGCTCTCCGAGGATCTCTGCGCCCTCGACGTCCATGCGGCCGGCGAGACTCATCGCGTTTACTTTTCGCGCATCGCCCGCGAGGAGGCGACCTTTGTCGTCTCGGCCGAAGGCATGCTCAAGGACTACGGCATCCACACCGATCAGTACCTCGAGCACATGGTGCACGAGAAGTACATGCGCTAGGCGCTTCGCGCCAATTCTCAATTCTCAATTTTTGATCCCCTTCCACCCACCCCCGTTCTCTGGGAGGGCGGGTGGCATTCCTAATTCCTAATTCCTAATTCCTAATTCAACCAGTATCCTGCCTCAATGAACCGTGTTGCTGTCCTCGTGTCAGGTGGTGTGGATTCGTCGGTGGCGTTAATGCAGCTTGCCGAGGAGGGTGGGCACGAGCTAACAGCGTTCTACCTCAAGATCTGGCTCGAGGACGAGATGGCTTTCCTCGGATCATGTCCCTGGGAGGAGGACCTCAAAATCGTGCGTGAGGTATGCGGCGCCGCCAGCGTGCCGCTCGAAGTGGTGTCGCTGCAGCAGGAGTACTTCAACACGGTGATCGCCTACGCCCTGGATGAGCTCGCGGTCGGACACACCCCGAGCCCTGATGTGATGTGCAATCGGATGATCAAGTTCGGCGCATTTGTCGATCGGGTCGGCGACCGCTTCGATCTCATCGCGTCTGGGCACCATGCCCGGGTGACGTTCCGCGAGGGCCTCGTACGCCTCATGCGGGGGGCGGACCCGAAGAAGGATCAGACCTACTTCCTGTGCCAGCTCCGGCAGGAACAGCTGGCGCGCTGCCTCTTTCCGATAGGCCACCTCACCAAGCCCGGGGTGCGGGCAGAGGCCCGCCGTTTGTCTTTGGTCAATGCCGACCGTCCCGACAGTCAGGGGATCTGCTTCCTCGGGCGAATCCCCTTCAACGATTTCGTGTGCCACCACCTGGGAGAACGTCCCGGAACGATCTGTGAAGCAGACAGCGGTCGGGTCCTCGGCCATCACCGGGGCACCTGGTTTCACACTATCGGCCAGCGCCGCGGCCTCGGTTTGAGCGGCGGCCCATGGTACGTGGTTGGAAAGGACATCGAACAGAACGTGGTCTTTGTGGTCCACGCCGACTCGCTCGCCAATCACACCCGGTCGAGCTTCGTCATCCCCAACCCTCACTGGGTCGCTGAACCGCCCACCCGATCCGATCTCCAGGTGCGAATCCGCCACGGCGAAAGAATCGAGACCTGCACGATCTCGGATGGCGCCGACGGATCAATGGTGGTTCAGTTCGATGCCACCGCGGATCCCGGGATCGCACCCGGCCAGTTTGCGGCGTTATATGACGGTGAAGAGTGTCTGGGTGGAGGGTTGATCGAGTAGATGCAGGGTTCAGGGTTCAGGGTTCAGCAAAAACGCCAATCGCTCTGGGCAGGGTGTCAAGTGCGCCCTGTGCCCTGTGCCTTGCGCCCTGCACCCTGTGCCCTGTGCCCTGTACCCTGTCGCATCCGTGCTACTTCTCGTCGGTGTTTGTTTGAATCTCGAGGCGGTGGATCATTTCGTTGAGGGTTGTCGGGCTGAGCTTGAGCATGCGGGCTGCACGGCGCTGAACCCCACCCGAGCAGCGCAGGGCCTCGCGGATCAGATGCTCCTGGTAGTGGGCCACCGTTTCCCGGAAATCAAGACCCTCGGGCGGGAAATCGGATACCGGCTCTCCGCTCGACCCCTCGCCGCGCAGCACCTGCGGAAGCTCGTCGAGCTCCACGGTATCTCCTCGGCAGAGCACCACCGAGCGCTCGACGGCGTTCTCGAGCTCGCGGACGTTTCCCGGCCAGTGATACTCGGTGAGCGCATCCATAGCCGCCGGGGAGAAACCATCGACCTCACGTTGATTCTCTTCGTTGTAAATCTTCAGAAAGTGCGTCGCGAGAAGAGGAATGTCGTCGTGGCGCTCGCGTAGAGGCGGCAGCTCTATGTTGATGACGTTGAGCCTATAATAGAGGTCCTCCCGAAAGTTGCCCGTCTGGACCTGATTCCAAAGATCGGTGTTGGTCGCCGCGAGGAGGCGGGTGTCCACGGTCTTTGTCTCGACGCTCCCCACTCGGCGGATCTCCCGCTCCTGGATCA
This sequence comes from uncultured Thermoanaerobaculia bacterium, assembly GCA_964408845.1. GTDB lineage: Bacteria > Acidobacteriota > Thermoanaerobaculia > Thermoanaerobaculales > Sulfomarinibacteraceae > Sulfomarinibacter. The sequence continues at coordinate 29,792 of CAYPBC010000002.1, read as the reverse complement.
CACGCAGGAGCTTGGTCTGGGTCTCCGGTGAGATCGTCCCGACCTCGTCTAGGAAGAGCGTACCGTTGTGAGCTGCCTCAAAGAGACCCTTGCGGTTGTTCACCGCTCCGGTGAACGCCCCTTTGACGTGCCCAAATAGGGTCGACTCGAGGAGGTCCGCTGGGATGGCGCTGGTGTGGACCGGAACAAAGGGGCCATCGCCGCGTGAGCTCAGCCGGTGAATGGCGCGGGCCACCAACTCCTTGCCGGTCCCGGACTCGCCCACAATCATGATGGTGGAGCGGGCCGGTGCGGCGCGGCGCATGAGCTCGAATACCTCCTCGAGTCGACGGCTGGTGCCCACGATCTCGCCCATGCCTTCGAGACGGCTCCGAAGCTGGAGGTTTTCTACCAGAAGCGCCCGCCGCTCGGCGGCGCGATGGACGAGGTGGAGGACCTCCTCGTTCTTGAACGGCTTGGGTACGTAGTGAAATGCACCCGCATGCATGGCGTCGATCGCCGATTCCACCGACGAGTACGCCGTGATCACGACCACCGGCAGGTGGGGATCGAACGCCTTGATTTCAGGCAGCAGCTCGAGGCCCGAACGATCCGGCAACATGAGGTCGAGCAGCACGACATCGATCTCCTCCTCGCGGAGGACACGCATGCCGTCGGCGGCCGAGGTTGCCTGCTGATAGTCGAACCCGTCCGATGTCAGGAGTGACCCCAGCACGTCCTGAAGGACGGGCTCGTCATCGATCACGAGGACGGTTCCTGCTCCTGCCATCTTTGTAACCTGATCGTCGCTCGGGCTCCCCCACGATCGAGGTTCACGAGCCCGACTTCGCCGCCAAGTTGGCCGATCATATCACGCGTGATGGAAAGGCCGAGGCCGGTTCCACCACGCTCGGATTTGGTTGTGAAGAAGGGTTCAAAGACCTTTTGACGAACATCGTCCGGGAGGCCGGGGCCTGAATCCTCGATGGCGATCTCGGCCCACCGATCGTCGGCAACCAGCGTGAGCCGGACGGTCCCGCCGGGCGCCGATGCCTCGATGGCGTTGCGCACGAGGTTTCCCACCGACAGCTCGAGGGGCCCGACCGACGCCCACGCCATCACCGGCTCCTCGAGGCTCACGATCTCCAGCGCCCCCTCCGCCCCCAGAGAACGTGCGGCGTCCTGAGCCGCCTGAACCACCACCTCACCGATCTCCACGACCATGCGGCTGTCACTCGAACCACGAACGATCGCACGTAGATTGGAAACGATGCGCGACAGGCGGAAGCTCTGATCCACGAGCTTGCCGACAATGGCTGAGCGTGGGTCATCCTCAGACGTCATCTCGCCCAACATCTGGGCGAAGGACGAAATGCCGGTGAGCGGCGTGTTGATCTCATGGGCCAGACCCGACGCGAGCCGACCAAGACCGGCCAGTCGCTCGTGTTCGCGCATCCGATCCTGTAGCTCGCGGAGTTCGGTGACATCCTGAAGGACCACGACTCTGCCGTTAAAGCTACCACTGTCGAGCTCGAGCACGGACACTGCCAGGATCACCCGCCTCGGATGATCCGACAACGTTCGCGCCTCGGTGTTGACGGCGTGCAAGGGGAGCTCAATCTGCCAAGCTTCGGGCACTTCGACAACCGAGCCGAGCCCACGCCCCACCAGATCCTGGGAGTCGAGCCCAAAGATGTCCGCGGCACGTCGGTTGGCAGACAGGATGTGGGCAGCCGCATCACAGACCAGGATCGCGGCGGCCGACGACTCGATAATTCGCTGAGTGTTGGCATGGAGAATCCGATACTCCTCCGCCTGACGCCTGAGGTCATCGAGATACCGGGCGCTCTCCAAGGCTAGCGCCGCCTGAGCGGCAAATGAGGACACAACCTCTTCACCCTCACTGCCAAGCGGGAAAATCCCCCGCCGCAACCCGAGATAGAGGAGGCCGAGGACCGTACCGACCCGTTCCAGCGGCACCCTCACCGCAAAGCCCGCGGACGCCATGGAATCCTCGCTCTCCCCCGGAAACTCGGTCTCGGAGACTCTGGCCGGGAGATAATCCGGCAACAGATCTCCGTCTCCCGTAATGCGCTCGAAACGCTCCCCTCCGACCCGCAGATAGGTCGCGACGAGGTCGAAATCGAGACTCTCGGTCAAGGTTGAGGAAAGACGCACGAGAAGCTCTCGCGGGTCAGTGACCCTGGCCAGCTCACGGCTCGCACTGGTGAGCAGTGAGCGCGGGGCGGGCCGTCCTTGATGGAGCCACTGATCGAGAAATTTCTCGACCCGCAGCCGAACCGGTTGGAGAAGAACAACCAAGAGCACACCGGTGGCAAAGGCGAATAGGTTGCGCAGGGAACCCAGTCCGCCGGCGTACCTGAGCAGGAGGTGGTTGGTCAGCGTGAAAATGAACCCTCCGGTGACAACAACCAGAGTGGCCGACAGCGAGTCGCGGCTGATCGGCTCGAGATCCCACAACCTGTATTCGCGGAGCGCGGCCAGGACGGTCAGTGGAATCGCACTGATCGGCAAGACCGCCAGCCAGGTGAACGGCTCAAACGAAATGCCGAGCCAGCGCGGGACCATGACCAGGACAAGAAACGGCACCAAGCCGACGAATAGGCCCAGTGTCGCCCACTCGATCTGGCGTCTGATCCGGACCTCCCTCGACACCGAACGCCAACGCCACACCTGGACAATGATGCCGTAAATCATGGAGGACACGAACAAGATGCGCAGCAATGATGCCAACGCTGGCCACCAAGCCTCGGCACCGATGAACAGGGCCGTCGCGCCGGAACCTACCACCGCGAACACCGTCAAGAGATCCCATACCCGCATCGACCGGTCGCGCTCGGGAAAAATGGAGAAGAACCGGACGATCAGGAAGGGCAACGCCGCCCCGGCGCTGCGTCTCACGACCTGGAGAATCAGGTCGGCCGACGCGATTCGGTTCGGCACCGCGCCGAGAATCAATGCCGCGGCCGCAAGGAGAAGAAAGGTGGCCGCTTCACGACGTCTCGTGCTCCACACGGCATACAACGCACACCCCAGCCCGAGGAAACCCACCAGAGTCCGAGCCAGGTAGACCGGGTTGACGGCTGGGGGCGGTGACCGGTATTCGAGCTCTGTGAATCCACCGTCCGGATGGCTGACGGTCAGATTGTGCTCCTCACCACCCGCAAGAACGAACGCCGGGTCCTCGAGGCGCTCAATGGAAACACCGTCCACGCTGACGACGAGGTCGCCCTTGGTCAAACCCGCATCCGCGGCGCTCGATCCGGGGGGAGCGTCGCTGACGACCAGCCCCTGCTCAATCCACGCCACTGGAAAGTCGAGACGATAGAAGCTCCGCACGGTGCGGATTAGGGACGTTCCTGCCACCACGACGACAATCACCGCAATAATGTTCAGGATCAGGCGCCTTTTCAGCATCGACCCAGTATAGGGAAACCGGTCAGACGTCAAAATGCAGGTTAGCGTTCGCCGCCCGTTATCTCGTGATCGCGGTTGACATTGAGTACGCCCGCCACCAGCATGTCACGCACCGTCAGAGCGATCTGACCCCTGCTGAACGGCAGCATCTCGGCCAGCACGCCCCAGCCGCCGGGCTGAGCGGAAAGCTGATGCCAGATCTCTTCCGCGAGATTCGCGTTACTGTCGCTCCTCCATGTCAATCGGCGAGTAGCGGGCTGCAGGAGTGCGGTCTCGGGCACCGTTGCCGCAAAATGCCCGAACTCATCTTGAATTCTCGCCGCCTCGAGGAGGAGCGGTTGAACCTGGCGGTAGGTGTCGGTCGCCGGGGCGACTGAGAGATTCGAGAATCTGAAAGTCCCGTTTTCCGGTGGAGAATTCAAGATTTCCAGGAATGCTTCAGGACCTTCGAGACCTCCGCACATGATGCGCCCAATCATCTGGCTGCTCGTGTGGATGGCTCCAAAGGTCTGACCCTCGGAGTCCGATATTTCGAGCACGCCGGTGGCACCGGAATCAACTACTGTCTGCAGAATCGCGGGAAGATCAAATTGATCGAGCCTACCGCGGAGGTTGCTGCCACTGTGCGCACCGAGGTGCGCGATGGTGCCCTCGAGACGGCGGGCCAATTGTTGCATGTAGTGGAGAGCCAGGTCTGGCGACGAGTAGAGGTGGCGGAGAAGCACCGGCCGTGGCCACTGAAGCGTGGTGCCGCCCTCCGGAAAATGGCCGAGGGAGTTCAGGGCCGCACCAGTGAGCACCTTGCTCTCGGACACGGTCGAACCGACACTAAGGTAGGCCACCGGCTGCAGTCCCACCTCCGGGCTCTCCTCACGGCAGATTTCAACCTCCCCCTCGAGTACCAGGTAGAGGGCTGACGGCATCTCGCCAGGGCGAAATAAAACCCCACCCGGCGGATATACGTCTACCCTGCCCAACCGCGCCAGCGATATCTGTTCATCCTGGGCCATGCCGTGGAAGAAAGGGCTTTCCCTGATCGCCCGCACCAAATCCTCAAATAGCATATGCGTCCATTATGACATTCCCGGTTTGTTGTCCAATCACCCAACAGTCGTTGCGGCGAAATCTCCTGTTCCGATTGGAGCGACTCACCCGTTACAATGGAGGGATGAGACGCGACGAAAAATCCATGGAGGCCTTTCGCCAGGTCCTCCAGGAGGATCTGAAGCACCCAGTCTATCTCACCCCGGAGGAGGTTGAGGGAGGGTGGTGCGACATCTTCCCTGCGCTCGCAACCTTTCTCCCGGCTCCCTTTCCAATCTTCGGTCGCGACGAAGAGAGGGTCGTGACCTGGGGATATCCGGTCCTGCTCTCGGATGGGGTTCTCAAGCTGCGACGGAACCTCGACGGTCTGATCAGGGCGGAAATGGAGTACCGAACTCAACCACAGACCGGCAACGAGGATGACAAACAGCGGATGATGGTGCAACGGGAGCACTACCACAAGTCTATCTCTGCAACCCTCGAGAATGTCTTCATGAACGATTACCACCGGGGTCTGGTCGATCTCTTCCTGCTCTTCCACTCGGGAGAGGTGTGCCGCGCCCTGTCGAAGGTGCCGAAATCCCCACCCATATCCCGTGGCGGCCGTCGACCACCGGGGACCGACGACTACCGCCAGAGCATCGCAACCATTATCGCGGATCTCCTCCGGCGCGCAGCCCTCACGGCCGTCGACCATCTCCGTAAGCTTGCAGAGGTCCAGGTAACTCCCACCGTCACGCCCCTTTTGGGCATTATCTGCCGAGATCAGCTCCTGCTCGTGGAGTCCCGTCCCCCGAATCAACTATCACAGCTCAGCGGTTATCTTCAGGCGCAATTCCGACAAAGGGCTGATGCGGTGGAAACCGCCAACCGCGAGGTGCTCGAACGCCTCCGCGACCTTGTTTCCAGCCAACCCGCGGTGGGTAGTCTCCTCGGTATCGCCGTCGGATCGAGCCTCAAGCTCGATAGGCCGGAGGCCCTGCTTGAACCTCGTCTTCTTGATGCGATCCACTCGTCCGGTCTCGCCGACACCATCCATCTCTCGAGGGTCCAGATGGACCTCCTTCGGGATCTTGGTCTGCGTCTCAAGACCTTCGAGCTGCTCGCAGCCCTCAGGCGACGGATCCTGCCCATGCAGCGACACGGCACGACCCTGGTGTTGGCCGGCCCTTCCTCCGCGACTCCGATCGCCAAGACCTCACGCCCGTATGACTTCACCGCTCCGGGAGTGGTCGACTCCTCGATCCGCCGTTTCGGGCTGATCTATGATCTGTCGAACTTCACGACCGTCCTCGAAGAGGTCCGCAAGGCCGGCCGCATGGCCGAGGAACGGGCGCTCCAGTTCATGTATATTTTCCAAAATCGTCTCGAGGCGATCAGACGTCGCCGGCGTCTCACCTTCGAGAAATTCCTTGGCGACGGCGCCTTCTACACCTCGCGCCGCGCCCTGCGAGTGATTGCCGCCGCATGTGAGATCCAACATGTTTACGAACAGCTACGAGGTGTCGGTTTCCCGTTCAACCACGGTATCCGGATCGCGGTGAACTACGGTGTTTTTCGTCTCCTACCGATGCTCCATCCGGGTCCCGAGGCCAAGCGCTTCGAGTTCTTTGGTCACGGCATCGTCGAGCTCGCCAGACTCACCACCGGCAAGAGCACCCGCGAAATCTCCGACATCGCCGAGTTTCTCATTCACTCCGGTTATGACACGACCGAGGTTGACCTTTTCTTGTCACCTCTGGTTTCGGCTCGGAGCGGTAACGAAGAAATCTCTACCCGACCTTATGCGGCCACGCTCGACAACCACGGCGAACTCGTCAACGAGGGCATTGTCGTCGCCCTGCCGTTCATTGAAGAACTCGAGCTCGAGATCGATATTTCCAAGCTCTCGATGGTGGCGATTGACAACGTCCGCTGGGCGTTCCTCCCGGTGGACCCCGGTCTGCCCGACACCCTGTATGTGGGATTCCGGTACCTCGGCGTCGCGCGCCTCAAGGGCCTGCCACCACAGGAGCTGGCTGAAGCCGTGGTGTGGCCTGAGCTCCCAGGGGATGCCGAGGAGATTGTCTTCGAACGCCCCCTAATCGGCCTCCTCCGACGATTGACCCAGGACGAAAAATCCTCACACGAAGCTACGTCTGCGGTAAATGGAACCATTGCCAACAACCTCCTGGTCATCACCTATCTGCTCGAGAACGGCGCCCGAAAGTGGCTCTTCGGCGAGTACAGGGACACCGACGACGTACTCCTGCATGCCATTCAGGTTCCGATCCAGACGCCGGAGATCAATCCCGGAGAGCCTATGGAAATGTGGCTGTTTCGCAACCGATTCGAGCTCGCCCGGGTGTACGAGGGCCTGCGCCGGGAGAACGCGGGCATCACCGCTCCCCTCCCCACTCTCCGCGGCCGCGCCGGCTACCTCGCCTGCTTCCTCGCCGCCCCGCACCGCGCGCTGGGATGAAAGCAGCAGCGGTGACGTCGCTGCCTGCGCCCCGGCAACGAACTACCGGATTCCACGCGACCCGTTTCTCAGAACGCTGCCGCGAGAGGATGCCAGGCACGCCGATTCGCGGCGAATCGGGATGCCAGGCACCTCCGGTGATCGCGCCCTCGATTCACAGGTGGGTGGGTGGCATTCCTAATTCCTCATTCCTAATTTTTCGATTCGAGCGCTTCCTTGAGGATCTTCTCAAAGCTTTTTAGCCGGCTCTCCGCGATCTCGCCTGATTCCACCGCCTCGCGGATCGCGCACTCCGGTTCGTGCTGGTGCGTGCAGTTTGAAAACCGGCAACTCCCCGTCTTGCCTGCGATCTCCGGGAACGCCCCCTCGAGCTCCTCGGTCGTCGCATCCCACACTCCAAACTCCTTGAGCCCCGGCGTGTCGACCACGAAGCCACCGTAGGGAAGCGGCATCAGCTCCGCCATCGAGGTCGTGTGACGGCCCTTGCCGGTGCTCTCCGACAACGAACCGATCTTGAGCCGGAATCCCGGGTACACCGCATTTAAAAGGGACGACTTGCCCGCGCCCGAGGGCCCGCAGAAGAGCGTCGTTCGATCTACCAGGAGCCGCTTGAAGACACCAAGACCCCATCCCGTACGGGCCGAAACTCGGAGGACCCGATAACCCATCTCCTCATAGGCAGGGAGCCATTGTTCCACTCTGTCGAGCCCCTGATCGATTTTGTTGATTGTGATCACCGTCTCGATACCCGCGAGATGACAGGCGACGAGGAACCGATCAAGGAGGCCTGGTTTAGGTTCCGGCTCCACGGCTGCAAAGATGAGCAACGCCTGGTCGACATTGGCTGCCAGGATCTGGGCACGGTTCTTCATGGGCGCCTTGCGAAGAAGCGAGTTGCGCCGCGCGTGCACCGCGACGATCACCCCGTCCTCGCCCCGCATCTCCAGGGTCACACCGTCTCCTACCACCAAACGGGCCGCCGACGGGGTGCCGCCCTCCCAGTTGAGTCGCCGCCGCGACGCCACTACGAGGGTGTCATCGCCCACCTGCACCCGAACCAGCGGGCCATGCACTGCGATCACGGTACCGTCGACGATCTCCATGACGGCGCCGAGTATAACCGTTGACCGAGATTTCGACCTCTCGGGCGAGTGATCAGTGATCAGTCATGGGTGATCGGTGCCGAATCCCGTGCGATGGAATGATCACTGATTACTGATTACTTGCGCGGCGCAGCCGCGGCGGCCGAGTGGAGAGCTCATCGACCGCCTGGCAGAAGCGTGCGAATGCGGGGTAGTCTTCGGTCGTCACTGTTTGTGCCGGAAGCACGACGTGGAGTATCGATTGGAACGACCCGCCCTCGTTTTCGAGGTCTTCATCTACCGATCCCCACTGTGCCTCGAGGCGCCGGGGCGCATGATACTCCAGCTCCCAGCCCGGCGCAGGGACGAGATCAAGCTCGAGTCGGCGTTTGATCGGCACCCTCAGAACCAGCGGGTAGGTACGCTCGGGCAGTGACGCCAGTACGGGCACTATCGGGTGTGCAAGCACCAGGCTTCGGCACACCAGCTCACCTCCCTCGGCATCACACGCATTGCCAACCAGCATCTCGAGGCGGATCACGGCGCCGTCAGGACTGCGGTCGATGTTCCCCTCGACGGCACTGGCGCCCGCGAAGAGGTTCACAGCCAGCTGCCGATAAATCATCCCCACCTGATCCACTGGTACGCTCTCCACGCGTTCGAGAAGCCGATCGGCCTGGGCGCCGCGCAGGGGCATTCTAAACTCGATGCGAGCATCACCCTCTGCGGAGATCTCCGCACGGACCGTAACCGTCTCCTCGAGATCAGGATTGGGGAACGTGGGCAACTCTTCGATCAGTGTCACCGGCGTACGCGGGCGGGTCAGTGGCAGCACTAGACCGTCGCTGCCCTGAAAGATCGGGTTGATGTGATTGACGCCGCGGCTCTCCTCCCGGATATCGACCCAAAGCTCGTCGCCACCACTTTCGAGCCGCAGCAGAGCAGCCGGAAACGCATCCAGAGTCGGCACCCGAAGGCGTTGACCACGTTCGGTCCACGCGCGTGTGAGCACCAGATCGACCTCCCAGCCCGCGTCGGCCAGGACCGCAGCGATAATCCCGAGGCGGTTCCCGCGCCTGCGGCGAAAGCTATCTCCTGCGGCTGCGCCCACAGCGAGCTCGCCGCCACCCGACTCAACCGTGTCGATGAGCGCCGTCACGAGGGCCCGCAGCTCGTCGGCCGCCGTCTCGCCCTCGAGCAACGGCCGGCTCCATTCACGCAGCTCTGGTGAGGTTCGCAGCACCGGCAACACCCTGTCGCGAACCGCGTCCCCCACGTCCTGCCAGGTAACCCCAAACCCGTAGTTCAACCATGGCATCAGATCCTGAGCGGGGGGCGCGAACGGCTCAGTCGGCATCGGCGGCACACGCTCCGCACGCCAATTAAGCATGCGGAGGCCCTCCCACTCCTGCTCGCTCTGCTCGAGGCCGTCGAAGTTACCGTCCACCTGGAGGTCGATCTCGGGCGGCACCAACAGCACGTACTCGGAAAGGCCGAACGCCCGGTTGGGATCGGCAAATCGGTAGATGTAGGGGGGCAAATGACCATCGCGGGTCGCGCCTGTGGCAGCAACCCGGGCCACGTACTCCTCCTCTACAAGATCACCGGGTTCCACGTCGCTCAGGGTGATCGCCCCCCCACCCGGTCTGAGCTCGCTCGGCACGACCTGCCGGCCATCCGGTTTGAGGACCCTCACCTTGAGCAGATATGCCTCGGGCAGTGGTTGCAGCACCGATGCGCGACGCACCCCGACCGGTGTGTTGGCCCGGGTCAACCCGTGATAATAATAAAGGCTCGAGCCGTCGGGGAAGATCCGTTCCACCGCCTGGTCGAGGAGGAGCACCGCATCGACATCCGTTCCGAGATCGCGGTGCTCCGCGGCAAAAGCCCTCGCCTCGACCTGAAAGGGAGCGTAGAACGGGACCCGCCCGAGACGCCAGGCCAGGGTCAGGAGCTGTAGATTCGAGGGATCGCGCTCGAGCGCGCCGGCAACCGCCCGCTGCAACGCCTCGGGGTCGCCACCGGCCGACACCAGCATCAGCTCATCAAAGATCGGAAGATCTCCCCACCGCACCCGTGCACGTTCGAGCTCCACACGAGCGGCGTCGAGATCGCCGCTCTCGAGATAGAGCTGCACCAGTTGAACGTCGAAGTCGGGATCTTCAATCTCTCCCTGCAATGTTCGAGCGGCCGCAACCGCCTCATCCGCGAGGCAGCTCGTACCCAGTTGACCGATCCAACGGGTCTCGACCGGTGTTGCAGACGCGAGTGCGCGGAGCAGCATCTCACGTTCGCGCCAGCGCTCGAGAGCCGACAGGACCTCGAGGCGGAGCCCCGTCACGCTGAGCGAGTCCGGGAGCGCCGTTTCGAGCCGGGCCAGTCCTCCCTCGGCTTCGCTGGCCCACCCTCGGCGCACCGCCTCACGAACCCAGATTCGCAGGATGCGCACATCGTCTCCATGGCTCTTCATCAACACATCGAGAAGGCGCTCGGCGTCCTCGGTACGGCCCTCACGTATGGCGACCGCCCGTTCGAAGAGCTGTGATCCGGGAATCGCGGTCGCCTCCCGTAGGAGCTGCGCCGTGAGACGGGAGGATTCGGCACCGCGATGGCCCGCGTCTTTCAAAAACTCGTACCGTGCGAGGGCCAGGGCGGCCCAAGGGCTTTCAGGATCTTCGGCCCGGGCACGTTTGATCCAGCCGTACTCCGTCATGGGATCACCGCGCCCGCGTGCAAGCTGCGCCGCTAACAACAGTTCCGCCGTCGAACCCCCTGTGTCCTCGAGGCGCTTCGACAATGCCGCCTCAGCCGGCGGCAAAGTCCATTCCACCTCTGCCCCTGCCCAGACATCGGAGATCTGGTCGCTGATTCCCACGACCGCCTGTGAACCACCCCGATTGTCGAGCACACTGACCCTCACGCTGGTCGTGTCAGGCGAGGCCAATTCAACCCGCAGCCGATGCACACCGCGGGCAAGGCGAATGCGGTACCAGTTGGTCGCGGGGTCTTCGAACCCGCAATCTCGTCGTCGGTCAACCGCGTGCCCGTCGACTGAGAGGTTGTAGCTGCCCTGGGCTTCCACCACCAACCAACCGGTGAGGGCCTCGGCCACTTTCAGGTTCCAGGAAAACAGGTAGACCCCATCGACGGCCATCGAGATTGGAGGCGCCAGGCGCCCATCCGAGGTTCGCACGGCGACCCGAAAGGGGGCGCCTTGATTCCGCCACCGGGTTCCGGGCGGCGGCAGATCATCGTCGGACGGCACGACATCACGCTCCAGATCGAGCGAGCTGAATACACCAAACGGTCCCGCCAGCTCGGCCGTCTTGAGCACGCTCGCCGGAGCTTCGAGTCTCAGCCTGGTCTCGATGAGAGTAAGGACAAAGCCGAGCTCGGGGTCGCGGTCGTTCTCGGAGACCGAGAGGATCTCCTCCGGCGCCGTTAGATTATCGATGTTGGCCAACCACCACACGGCGGCGGCAACCGCGTCGGCACTCGACGGGTTCTCGGCAACGGCCACAAGGGCTTGTTCCCGGGCCGCCCCGAGATTGAAACGCATGTCGTCGCGCCACACATCCCACCACCCTGCTGAGAGTGGCAGCGACACAGCGAGGATCGCCGCAAGGGCTGCGGTGCGGACCGCAGGCGCTCTCACGGCGACTCCAAACGGCGTCCGAGATGACGCTCAACCGCGATCAGGAACTCGCGCAAATCAACAACCTCGCGGGCTTCGATCAGCCCCGCCTCGAGGTGGAGGAATCCTTCCACCCGGTAACCCAGGGCCTGGGCGTTGATTTCGACGCGTAGCGATCCGAAGGATGTGTCCAGGTTGATCGCCTCAGGCAGACTGCCGGGTGGACGGCCGAGATCAACCTCGAGCGTCCACTCGAGATCGGGGCGAACCGCCACCATCAGCGGTCCGTGGCGCGTGCCACCCGGCACCATGCTCGCCGCCCACTTGAGGCTGTCGGGAAAGACCCGGATCCCGCCACTGCTTTGAAGTGCACTACGAGTCACCGTGCCCTCGATCTCCATGATGGTCGGGTCGCGACCGGGCCTCAGCTGCAGCTTGGGTTTCCCGGTGAGCTGCGCGCCCGGAAACAGTTCTTGAAGCCAGCGCGAAACTCTCTGATTTTCCCGGCTGCCGGCAAATCGAATGCGTCGGAGATCGGCCGCCTCCCCGGTATCATCAGTTCGGATCGCCAGATCGACCACGCCATCCTCACCGAGGCCGAGGATGAATTTGGACCGAGCGAGACCACCTCCCGTAGCAGGCGAGGTCTGCGGGCGGCTCTCCGCTCCGTCGATCACCAAGACGACGGCGTCCTGATCGCCCGTCGGTGGCGGGTAGGGCGCGTGTCCGGCGGCCGTGCCGTCGAGCCAGAGATTGTCCTCCGGTAAATAGGCAATCGCATGGTTGAATATTTCGAGCACGGCGGTCTCGTTGCTCACCGGCCCGAGATCATTTGTGCGCACCATCACCATGCGGGCCGGCACGCCAATCGCGTCGTACAGCGCCACCAACAGCGCCGCAGTGTCCTTGCAATCTCCTATACGGTGGTGCAGAACCCAATCAGCCGAGAAGGGCCGGAAGTGATGTTCGCCGAACTCAAGGCCCACGTATCGAATTTCATTGGTCACGAATCGGTAGATCCGGTTGATCCTCTCGAGGCGGTCATCGAGCCCGTCCACCAGTCGCTGCGCGGTCTCCTGCACCTGTTCTGAGACCCGAACCCGAGGCGCGACGTGGCGCGCGTACCAGTCGGCGAGGCTCCCCCAGTCAGGATGATTCGAGTAGACGAGATACGGCATCACCATGAGCTGAGGCGCAGGGGGCACGTCGGACGCGACTGCCGGGAGATCCCGCCACTGCCAGCGCAGGTGGCGCACCCCGTCGGAATCCTCCTCCAAAATAGGTTCGCCCTCGAGATGGACGAGCTCCCATGTTGGCAACAGCGCCTCCGGACCGGCCAGCTCCAGCTCCATGAGAGCGATCGGAATGCTTCGGCCGAGACGAATCAACCCCCCGTTGTACGGGCCGGTTTCATTCGATTCCTCGATCTCGGTCAGAATGTAGGCAATCTCGATCAAATCACCATCCTTGAGATCGGTGAAGCTCAGCACCCGAAGACGCGTGTCGTAGTAGAGGCTGAACTCCGGCTCCGAAAGCCGTGGCGTGTTTCCCTGGCGAGCGGCAATCTCGGAGCCATCGCGACGCAGGATGCGAGCCCGCAACACCCGTAGACGTTCGGACTCGGCGATGAAAGGGAGATGATGGGTGAGCAGATCATCCGCCCGGTCGGCAGCATGAACGAAAAAGACCAGCTGAACCCTCTCCTCGGTTAGATTCGAGGGTAGGAAGCGGGTCTCCCGATGATCCAGGAGCGCCACAGCGTGCCCGTTGGCCTCGGCCGTATCCGCCATTTGCCAGAGGTCCGCGGGCGTCCGGAGCCAATCCAAGGTCTCGCTACGCTCGCCCAGCAGCTCCAATAGGCGCTGCGCTCGCCGGTCCTGAGGTCGCAGCTCGAGCGCCTCGCGAGCCAGGGTCGTGGCTCGTACGTCGTCACCACTGGAATGCTCGATGCCCGCCAGCTCCACGATCAGCTCGACGTTACCTGGAGAACGCTGCAACCCCTCGCTGATGAGATCGCTGGCGCCCTCGAGGTCCTCGTCGGCCGCCAGCAACCGCGCCAGCCGGATGCGCACCTCGGGTCGGTTTGGGTCTCGCGCCAGCTGAATGGTGAAAATATCCCGTAGGGCGTCACCGTCTCCACAGTTTTCGGCGAGACGTTGGCGAAGGTCGATGATCGCCGCGGAACCCGGGGTCAGATCCTCAAGACGCGATACCGCCTCCGTCGCGAGATCCCAACGGCGGGCCTGGGTAGCACCCTCGGCAACGCTCAAGTTAACCCGAACACAACGCGGATAGGCACCACCGAGGTCGGCGATCGCCGGCAGTACCACCGCACCCCACAACCCCGCGTCGAGATCGAGCGTGGCGCCGCGCACGACCGCTTCATTCCCGTCAGCTTCTCCGAGGAGCCCGCGCGCCTCTTCAAAGAGACCCCGTTCTCCGTACCAGCCGGCAAGCTCGAGGCGGGCCCACAAGAGATCCGGGTCGGCCGCCACCGCTCCAAGAAGGAGATCGCGAGCCGCGCCCGCATCGGAGGTCGCCATCCACTCGAGCAGACGAGCCTCGCCCGGAGCGTCAGTCCTCGCCGCGCGGCAGGCCGCGCGCGTTCCGCCACCGCTTTCGGGCTCCGGTCGATGTGCCACCAGGTAGGCTGCAAGCGCCATCGACGCGCCCGGCGTTCCCGACTCCACGGCCTTGCGGATTTCCGCCCCGAGCTCCCGCACCACCGGTGGTTTGCGCTCCACCGCCGCCCGATCGACAGGCGGCTCCTGAACTTCGCGCACGTCGTCGAGCATCGACCCATTGGGGCGCGTCAGCCGCACGCGCAGCCACCAGCGGTCGTTTTCGGAGGCCACAGCCACTACCACCAGATTCTGCCCCTGCCGCAACCACGCGCCCCCCGCCACCTGGTCCCCTCCCCGCAGCATCGGCTGCGGCGTGGTCACGATCTCGGACCCATTGAGCCACACGCGGGCGACCTGCGCCGTCCCGACCCTCACCGCCACCGGTTGCTCGGCACCGCTGATGACCGTGGTCGCGAGGTAGGCCATCTGCCGCCGTGGAGGCCACGCCAGACCCGATAGCTGAACCCACCCGAGAGGATCGGTGCCGGGCACTGCACGCCATTCGATGTCCGCTGGCGGCGGCACGGCAAGGCGGTCAAAGTCCTGCAACTCATCGAGGGGCACCGGGCCCTCAAACCACCAAGACGAGAGGCCACCCATGGTCCGAAAGAGCTCGCGTGCCGCGGCATCCAGCCCACGGTCAAGACTCAATCGAGCCCGGATCAACCGGATCTCGTCCACCATCAGCGGATCGACTCGCCGTACGCCCGACAGCCGGTCGAGGTTGCGTTCGGCGTCGCTCCAGTCACTCAGGGTGCCGCGCCAGGCAAAGGCCATGAAGAGATGGTGAAAATCGGCAGGCCGCACCCCTCCGTCCACCGCCGCCTCGATGTGGCCGTTGACACGGTCTTCGACCGCCCCGGCTCCGACCGACACCGCCACCGAGACGACGACCGCCGTCAGACAGACAATCAACAGCTGACGCGCCATTGACGATTGTTTGCCGCAACTGGGGAAATGGTATCGCGAATCCGTCGCCACCGATCGAGTATGGCAGATCCCGCTCGGAACGTTAGAACGTTGAACGTTATAACGTTTCAACGGTATCCTCCGTCCATGGCAAGCACGAGGAACCGACCCGCAGCTGTGACGTTTGATGCAGGAAACACTCTATTGTATTGCGATCCGAGCCCTTCCGAGATCTACGCCGCCAAGCTCAGCCGCCTCGGGCGACCCGTGCACGCCGAGGAGGTCGGTCCCGTCTTTCGGCAGGCGTGGGCCGAGATGCAGCGTCGTACCTCCCCCGGGCAGGATCGCTACAGCTCCGAGCCCGGTGGTGAGCGCGCGTGGTGGGGAGAATTCGTCAAGCAGGTTCTTGGGCGGCTCGACCACGATGCCCCCTGGAAGCCTCTTCTCGACGATCTGTACGCCGCATTTTCCGACGACGGCGTGTGGCGGGTCTTCCCCGAAACCGCCTCCACCCTCAGCAAGCTCAGAACCCGAGGCCTTGCGCTCGCCATCATCTCGAACTGGGATCGCCGGTTACCGGAAATCCTCCACTCGCTCGGCCTCATCGACTGGTTCGATGTTGTCACTGTGTCGGCCATCGAGGGCGTAGAGAAACCCTCTCCGGAGATCTTTCAGCGGACGTCGAGCCGCCTTGGAGTCGATCCCTCCTCGACTCTCCACGTCGGCGACGCACCACTCGAGGACTATGCGGGCGCCAGAAACGCAGGATTTGCCGCCGTCCTGATCGACCGTCACGACATCTTCGCCGACGAGGATTATCGCCGAATCTCGAACCTGGACGAAGTGCTCGATTTACTTGACTAAAAATTTTGCCAGCATTCCAACGCCTGAATTTTTCGGGCACGGAGACGGAGACGGGCACGGAGACGGGATAAGATAGCGGTATGCTGCATGCCGTCATCATGGCCGGGGGTTCCGGGACGAGATTCTGGCCGGCTTCGCGCCAAAGCCTGCCCAAACAGCTCCTCGCGCTGGCAACCGACCGCCCGCTGCTTCGTATGACCTTCGAACGACTCGGAGATCTGGTTCCCGTCGACAGGGTTTGGGTGGTGACCACCGCCGAAACAATTGAAGCTACCCGTGAGCTCCTCCCGGAGCTGGCGCCGGAAAACATCCTGTCCGAGCCGATAGGTCGCAACACCGCAGCCTGCGCCGGTCTTGCGGCACACGCCGTTCAACATGTGGACCCCGACGCCGTTTGTATCGTGCTGCCGGCCGATCACGTCATCGGTGAGGAAACACGGTTTCGCGCAGCGATGGCGGTGGGAGCGGAGTTCGTGAGCCGTAAGGGCGGCCTCCTCACCTTTGGGGTCCGACCCACCCGACCCGAGACCGGCTACGGCTACCTCGAGCTTGGCCTCGAGCATTCGCGTCGGGACGAATGGTCGATTCACCGGCTACGGAAATTCGTCGAGAAACCGGATGTCGAGCACGCCCGCACCTATCTCGATTCAGGGGAGTACTTGTGGAATGCAGGCATCTTCGCTTGGAGGGCGACCACTCTTTTGGATGAAATCCGCCGCCAGATTCCCGACCTCGCAAGCGGCCTTGATCGTATCGGGAAAGCCCTCGGAACCGCTGAATCCGACGCCGTCTTGTCTGAGGTCTACCCGTCCCTTCCCGCAACTTCGCTCGACTTTGGGATCATGGAGGGCGCCAAACAACTTTGGACCCTACCGGTCGATTTCCCATGGTCGGATGTCGGCTCGTGGACTGCGTTGGCAGAGGGTCTTCCCGGTGATGCCACCGGCAACGCCGCTCGCGGACGGGTGCAGGCGATCGATGCCGACAACAACGTCCTGGTCAGCACCGGACCCGTTCTATCGGTAGTCGGCATCGACAACCTGGTAGTGGTCGCTACCCCGGATGCCGTCCTGGTGGTGCCCAAGGATCAGGCGCAGCGAGTCAGGGAGGTCGTCGACGGGCTTCAAGAGAAGGGGTGGGATGACGTTCTGTAGAATTCTCAATTTTGAATTCTCAATTCTCAATGCCCACCCAACGACCCCCCCCGTTTCCGGGTATGTCGTACGAATCCGAATGGTAGTTACGGGAAGGCCGCAAGCCACCAAAAACTCCTGTTTGGGGGGCAGGAATTGAGAACTAAGAATTGAGAATTGAGAACTGAACGTTACTTTTTCTCCCGCAGGCCGTACTGCTCGAGCTTTCGGTAGAGGGTCGAACGGCCGATACCGAGCTGGCGCGCGACATCCGAGAGGTTGCCCTGGTTGTTTTCCATCGCGTGGACGATAGCCTCCCGCTCGAGTTCCTCGAGGCTCTGGGTTCCGCCTCCCCCGGGCGGCGGCGCGGACGATCCCGGTGATGAGTCGCTTTCGGCGATGCCTGGCGGAAGATCGGCAAACGTCAGCTCGAGACCGGCCGAAACGAGCAGCGTGCGGTGAATCACGTTTTCCAGCTCACGTACATTGCCCGGCCAACCATGGGTCGACAGCGCCTCCATCGCCTGCGGTTCGACCCTGGTTATGCGTTTGCCGGCATCTCGGGCATGCTTGTCGAGGAAATGCTCCACCAGGAGCGGAATGTCCTCGCGCCGATCGCGTAGCGGCGGCAGGGCGATCGGGAAAACCACCAGCCGGTAGAAGAGATCTTGACGGAAGGAACCGTCATCTACCATCGATGTCAGGTCGCGATTAGACGCCGAGATGACGCGCACATCGAGCTCGATGGTGTCGGTTCCCCCAACCCTTTGCAGGACGCGCTCCTGCAGGACCCGCAGCAGACGAGCCTGAGCCGATGGTGACATTTCGCCGACCTCGTCGAGAAAGACCGTGCCGCCCGCAGCCTGCTCGAATTTCCCGGGATGGGTAGCGACGGCCCCGGTAAAGGCACCTTTCTCGTGGCCGAAGAGCTCGCTCTCCTGCAGACCCTCCGGGATGGCTGCACAGTTGACATCGACAAAGGGTCCGTCGGATCGTATCGACGCATAGTGGACGGCCTTGGCCACCAACTCCTTGCCGGTGCCGCTCTCGCCGGCGATGAAGACCGTGATCTCGGACTCGAGGACCTTTTCGATCTGGTCATACACCTTTCGCATCCCTGCGGATGAACCAACGATGTCGCGCAGACGATATCGGTCCGACAATTCCTCCTTGAGACGCGCAACCTCTTTTTCGAGGTTTCCGTGGGACAGAGCCCGGTCCAGGGTCGTGAGCAGCCGTTCCTGGTCGACCGGTTTGACGAGGTAGTCGTATGCGCCGAGCTTGGTCACCTCAACCGCCCTGTGAATGTCGTCGTCGGCAGTGATCATGAGGACCGGAAGTTTCGGGTGGCGGCGGACGATCTCCTTGAGAACCTCGACCCCGTCGACCTCGGGCATCATGAGATCGAGGAGAATCGCATCGGGCGGTCGCCCGGATTGGGCGAGGACCTCGGCGCCGGAGGAGAATGCATCGACGGTGTAGCCGGCTTCAGTGACGATGAACGACAGCAGCTCCCTGATCGCAAGATCGTCGTCCACTACCCAGACCAGCTTGTTGTCAGCCATCGCGCCCTCAGGGTACAGGGTTCACGGTTCAGGGTACAGGGAGAAATTTCGAATCTCGAATTCTTCACCCACCCTCCCGCGCATGAACCGTGCCCCTGTGCCGGACGACCGGAAAATCAGCCGAGGATCCCCGTAAACCAGACGGAGAGCGCCTCCATTGCGAAATCGCCGCGCAGCGCGGTCTCCACGGTGCCGAGCTCGGCCACCGCCGCCTCGAGCTCCGAGGTTCGATAGCGGCCCGCACCGCGGAACAGCCCCCCAAGCATGAATAACGAAGGCGGTTTCGAGCCGGACCGCAGGAGCGGTGACGGCGCGTCTGCCTCGATCAGCTCGAGAAGCTCTGGACCGATTCCCTTCTTGAACCGACTGGGATACCAGTATCGATCTCTGGTCCGCTCGGGCGCCATCTCATCGATGAGCCCGTTCCCAGCGGTCAGCATCCGGAGGTACAAAAGCCGTTGAAAGACCAACGAGGCCTGACCGAGAAGAGCGATGGGTACTCCCTCCGGGGTCATGATCCTCCCATGCCGATCGCGAACCGAAAGGCCGGCCGCTGCAGCGGCGACGATGTCGAGCACCGGCGTCGCCGTGCGTTCGAGCAGCGCATCCAAGACCACATCCAACGATCGCTCCTTGGGAAAGCTGAGGGCGCGCACGAGGTCCTCATCGACCGTTCCGGCGGCGCTCGCGGCGGCCAGTTTGCGGCCCTCCTGGGCGAGCAGGCGCGGCGCGAATCCGAGGCGGTCGAAGAGCAGGTCCTCCGCCGCCGGGGTGAATCGAACCTCGCCCGCCTCCCGCGCCAAGATGTCGCGCAACACCTGACGCTGCTCGTCAGACAGGGCAACATCCTCCCATGGCTTCGGCTGCGGGGGGAGGGAAACCCAACAAAATTTCCCGATCTCTTGCACAGCCTTGACCAGGGGTCCTTTCGGCTTCTCACCGCAGACGGCCGCCATAATCAAGGCGGTGTTCTCCGACAGGCCTTCGCTGAGCACCCGGACCACCGGTTCGGCATCGACCGTCGCCTCAGTCGCCTTCATTCGCCCGCCGCGACCACGCCCCGCCGAAGTGTCGAGCCAAGTCCGAATGTCGGGTGCGAAGAGGACCCGCTGTGGAGAAAAGAGCGATGGCGAGCAGAGCTCGACGGCAAGCTCTTCGGGAGTTGTCTCCTCCCGCATGAGCTCCGGTTCGACCCCTCCCAGCTCGGCAGACGCAGATGCGAGCGCTTCACGCACCTTGACCTCGAGAATGTAGTCGTCAGGGGATGCAAGGAGGTATACGCGGGCCATGTTCAGGCCGGGAGAGGGGTCGTCGCCGACCTCGCGACGGAAGCTGGTGAGATATGCGGGCTAGATTTCCCCACGATCCTGCAGTTCCTGGCACTCGATGCAGTGGCGGGCCCACGGGACGGCATCGAGGCGTCCGATCTGGACCTTCTTACCGCAGGCGACGCAGACGCCGTACTCGCCCGTGTCCATACGATCGAGAGCCTCGTCAACCCTTCGGACGAGGTCGCGCTCAGCGATGGTCAGTTGGTAGCTCAGGTCCCTGATGACGGTGGATAGGGCTCGGTCACCGAGATCCGGCGCCTCTTTGCCGGTACCTTCTTTTTCACTGCTGCGTGCCGCCTGTACGAGATGAAGGAGGTCTTCCCGCTTCGCCAACAGTTGCTTGCGATATCTTTCGCGCTGTCTCTTGTTCATCGGTCGATCCTCCGCTCGGTCGCCACCGGTCGATTCCGGCGACCGGATCCTCATTGTACCTGAAATCAGTCGAAGAGAATCGACTCATATTCGGTGGTATGCGCCCCCTGAGAGAATGTCGGTGGCGCGATAGAGTTGCTCCCACAGCACGAGACGGGCCAACAGATGGGGAAGAGTCATCGGGCTCAAGGAGAGGCGCTCGTCCGCCCCATCGACAAGCTCCGGATCCAAACCCAGGTCACTGCCGATGGCGAAGAAAACTCCCACGACACCCCGGTCCTCAAGACCCCCAAGCCAATCCGCAAAAGCAACGCTGTTCCGACCTCTGCCCCGTTCGTCGAGAACCGCCAACCGCCAACCCGGTTCGCGGTGGCGGAGCATCATCTCGGCCTCGAGCCTCAGGGCGCGATGGGAGTCCTTCTCCCTCCCGCCGGCGGCGGGTCGCACGACACGATCCTCGGCCTTCCAACGTCTATTCACGCGCTGCCGGTAGGTTTCAATCTGTTCCTCATATGGACTCGCCTGCCGACGGCCGAACCACGTGATGCTAACCCGCATTTCTCTCCTATCGCCTGCTGCGGCCTCACGCGCCGTTGGCGTCACCAACGCCGAGATCGTCGGCCTCGAGCCTTGGTGCATCTCCCCACAAATTGTCCAGCCCGTAATACGTGCGCCGCTCCTCTGTGAAAACGTGGACCACAAAGTCACCATAGTCGAGGAGAACCCAGTCCGCGTGTGACTCGCCCTCGACGTGGAGCGGTCGCCGGCCGGCATCCTTCAGCTGCCGCTGCACCTCGCCGGCTATCGCAGCAACCTGGCGATCGCTGGCGCCCGAGCAAATGAGCAAGCTGTCGGTGTAGGACGTGAGATCGCCGACCTCGAGACCCACGATTTGAAAGGCCTTTTTGTCGGCGGCAGCACGCGCAGCAGTTTGCAGGGATCCGGGGCGCTTCGCGTCCGACATCATTCCTCCGTCCCGGAAATCGGCGCGTAGAGACCATACTTTTCGATATAGGTGTGAACCTCGTGCGGCACCAGCTCGCGAATCGGCAGCCCGCGACTCTGGCGGTCGCGGATCGAGGTTCCGGAGATCGGGAAGGGCTCGTGGTTCAACAGGTACACAGTCAACTCCTCCGGATCGGGAACCTGCTCGAAGGGCTCGACAACCCGTGTGCGCTGTAACAATCGCTCGGGCACCCGCTCCTTGAGATTCTCACCCCACATATGGGCACGGTGCAGGACCACCAGATGGACCGAGTCCACCAGCTCCTCCCAGAGCTCCCAGGTGGCAAGCTGGGAGTACGAGTCCGAGCCCAGGATGAAGTAGAGCGTGGCATCCGGGAAGCGCGCCTGGAACCGCCGGACGGTTTCCACCGAGTACGTGGGTTGGGGGGCGAAGACCTCGTCGTCGGAGGTGAAAAAATTGTCATATGGAAGGGTCGCCATAGCAACCATGGCGAGACGGTGGGTGACGGCGGTCAGCGGCGCTGCATCCTTGTGCGGCGGCGAGCCTGCCGGAACGAAGTGCACTGCTTCGAACTGAAAGGTCTCCTGGGCGCGCACCGTCGGCACGAGATGACCGAGGTGAAAGGGATCGAAGCTTCCACCGTAAATCGCGATTCGCCGTGTCATGACTCTGCCTTGACCTCCTCTACCAAACCAAACAGCAATTCCAGCAACCGATTGATTCCCTCTCCGGTCACCGCTGAAATTGGCCGTGACGACACCCCGTGGGCATCGCCGACAGCCTCCAGCTTTGCGAGGGCCGCCTCTCGATCGGCCACTGCATCGAGCTTGGTGCCGACCAGCACCCATGGTCGCATCTCGAGCGGCGCCGAATGAGCTTCGAGCTCGGACCGAATAGTATCAACTCGGTCCTCCAGCGGGGTCTCCTGAGAAAGATCGACAAGATGGGCAAGTACCGGACAACGTTCCACGTGGCGCAGGAACTGCGTCCCCAGACCTGCACCCTGGTGAGCACCCTCGATCAACCCCGGAATGTCAGCCATCACCAGTGTGCGGAGCTCGTCACCGGGAGCCGTCACGACCCCCAGATGCGGTTCGACCGTCGTGAAGGGATAGTCTGCAACCTTTGGCCGAGCTGCGGAAAGCCGCGACAACAGCGTGGACTTGCCCGCGTTGGGCAGGCCAACGAATCCCACGTCGGCAAGCAGCTTGAGCTCGAGGTCGAGATCGAACTCCTCGCCGGGCCCACCGTCTTCGGCCGATCGTGGTGCACGGTTGGTAGATGAGGAAAAGCGGGCGTTACCGCGGCCACCGCGACCGCCGCGGGCCACGACGAGCTCCTCGCCGTGCGCCACGAGATCACCGAGCAACTGATTCCCGGCGGTGGTGCGGACCACCGTGCCCGGCGGTACTCGCAACGTGACGCCGGCACCACCGCCGCCGGTCTTGTTCGAACCCCTCCCGTGGTGCCCGCCCTCAGCCCGCACCAGACGCCTGTTGTGGAGGTGGAGGAGGGTGTTGAGACCTTCGTCGACGATGAGGATCACACTTCCACCACGCCCACCGTCACCACCATCCGGCCCGCCCCGCGGGACGAATTTTTCGCGTCTGAATGAAACGCAGCCGTTGCCGCCGTCTCCTGCACGCACTGTGATCCGTACCGAGTCAACAAGCATGATTCACACCTAAGATGAGCGGTTCTGCCGGAAGAGATGTGCCAAGATCTTGATGTTCTGGTGCTTGCGCAAAGCGGACGCATACCCATCGGTGTTCGGAGCATTTTCGCACGTGGCCAGAGCTCTAGCCTGCATTTCTCACCACCTCCCTACTGCGGCCCGCGATATGCAGCAATCTGCGACGTTTCCTCCCATCGGGCTGCTCGACGTACCGTTGAGTACGACTGCGCGGCCCTCAGGTCGCAAACGCCACATCTCGCAGCATCTCGCGAGCCTCGCAACGTGACGTGGTGAGAAATGCAGGCAAGAGCTTGCTGCAGATCGCAGGTGAGAATCGCTCATCTTAGGTCATACACGGGGAGTGCGACGCAGCCGCGCTCGTTGCCTCGTTTTGAGATGTCATAGGGTAGCGCGAAAGTCCCACCTGTGATGAGTGGTTCTCAGTTGACGACGATGCTGATGAACCGACCGTGACGACCACGGTTCTGGAATTTCACCTGGCCCGCCGAGGTCGCAAAGAGGGTGTCGTCGCCGCCCCTTTTGACGTGTTTTCCAGGTTTGAAATGGGTACCGCGCTGGCGAACCAGAATGGTCCCGCCCGTGACCTGTTGTCCGTCACCGACCTTGGTGCCGAGACGCTGGGCGTGCGAGTCGCGACCGTTTCGGCTCGAACCCTGTCCTTTTTTGTGCGCCATGGTGTCTCCTACGCCTCGATGGCCTCGACCCGAACCTTGTAGTAGTCCTGCCGATGGCCGTTCTTCCGCTTGTATCCCTTGCGGCGCTTCTTCTTGAAAACGATGATCTTTTCACCACGCACCGACGCCACGACTCTGCTCCGTACCAGCGCGCCGTCAACCACCGGCTTTCCGACGCGGACAGCATCATTCTGGCTGACCAGCATCACCCGCTCGAAAACCATGTCGTCACCCGTCTTGAGATCGGGCTGGGTGCGCTCCACCAGCAGCTCGTCGCCCGGACTCACCCGGTACTGCTTGCCGCCATGCTCTACTACTGCGTAATCGCTCATTCGACACCTCTCCCCAGTCAAAGGGGTTGTATTTGTACCAGACACGCCATTTGGTGTCAATGGAAAGCCACCCACAGGGTTCAGGGTTCAGGGTTCAGGGTACATGGACGCCCTATGCCCTGCGCCCTGTGCCCTGTGCCCTGCAGTCAGAATCCAGGAGCCCGGTCTCCCTGTGGGCGCTGCCCCTCCTGCCCGCGGGCGCCGGGCCGGCGTTCCGACCGATTCTGTTTCATTCGCCGCTTGATTTCTTCGATCTTCTGCCACTGCTCGTAGGTCAGTACCAGGCGCACCTCGAGCAACATCTCGAAGCGTTCGTTCTCCAGCTTTTGGCGCGCGGTCTGAAAAACAGCATAAGCCGCCCGCACCGGCGCAGGGTCGAAAACCTTCTGGTCTACCGAGCTTGCGAGATCGAGTCCGGCCTTTTCGACATCGGCCTTGAGATCGATCATCCGCCGTGCATGTAAGAAAACCACTTCTCGAATCTGACCCTGCTGCTCTTCGGTGAGCCCGATATGGCTCACCAGCCGCTGGTCCTCCCACCACTTTCCGGGTGGCAGATTGAAATCGTCCGCCGCCAACGGGGCTACCACTGCGAGAAACACGATGATGATCAATACGTTTTTCATGCTCTTCATGACTGCCTCCACTTCCGCCCCCTCACAACGTTCCGTTTTCAAAAACCGCATCGTCCAACCCCGGTTCGATGAGCTCGAAGCCCGGGATGGAATCGTCGGCCAGGACCGCGTCGACCTCGGCCAGGATCTGTTCCACGGGCAGCTCGGCATTGGTCGCACGATCGGCCGGCGGCGGTGTCCACAGCATCCTGAGCCCAATCGCCGCCACCAGAATCGCAGCTAACGCGAGCCACGGACGAACCCATCGCCGATACCGCTCTCCGGCTGTTGATGCCGACGACAGCCGCAGCAGAACCTCTTGCCGCTGTTGATCCCAGTCCGGGACCCCGGCTTCGAGACCCTGCCGTCGCGCGTCGATGAGCTCCCGCATCGACGACACCTGTTGGCGGCAGCTCAGACACGAAGCAAGGTGTTCCTCGGCCGCCGGTTCGAGCCCGAGGCCTGACACCGCTGTTGTGATTTCGTGTTCATCGAGATGGCTCTTCATCGGTATGCTCCCAGTTCCTTGCGCAGCCGGTGTACCGCCCGGTGCAGCTGTGTCTTCACGGTCCCTACGTGGACGTCGAGCGCCGTCGCGATCTCCACGAGCTCCATCTCGGCGTAGAAACGGAGCCGGAAGATCTCACGCTGACGCGGTGGCAGGCTCTCCTCACCGGCTTCGAGAGAGGCCACCGCCTGGCGCTGCATGAATCTCGCCTCCGGCCCCGCCTGGTCGTCCGGGACCTGCTCGAGAATGCCGGCGCCCTCCCCGTCTTCCGGCTCGTCCGAAACCAGTGTCGTGCGGCGCCGCTTCCGCAGCTCGTCGAGGCACGTATTGATGGCGATCCGGGTCAGCCAGGTCGAAAACGCAGCCTGGCGGTCGAAATCATCAATCTTGGTGAAGGCCTTGACCAGACTGTCCTGGGCCGCCGCATCGGCTTCATCTTGGCCGACATACTGCCGGCACACCATCCACACCCGTCGCTGATGGCGGGTGACCAGCTCGCCAAAAGCGTCATGATCACCGTCCTGCGCCCGCAGAACCAGCGCGTCGTCCTCTTGGGAAAGATCAGTTCGAGATGGGTCCATGGCTCCTGCTCGCAACACAACCATACGACGTCCAACCCCGATTTTCGTTGACAACGGCGGAGGAAGAGGAGCGGAGAAGCGGAAGAGCACGAGCGCGCCGGCGCGTTCGGCGGAGGTGCCTGGCTCCCGATGCGACGATGTCCTCATCGTCACATCGGCGTGCCTGGCATCCTCTCGGGAAGCGCGATGATAGAGAAACGCTTCGAAGTCGGAAGCGTATCCCACGATCGTGACCGGGCCAGACCACATTTGAATTTGGCTACAGGCTAACCCTCAGGCACCACGACGGTCAGCGCTCCCGGCACGACCTCGAACCGCGCCATCGGTGGTTCCAGCACCACCGAGTTGCCGTCGAGATGGGCCGGCAGAGGCTCGTCGAAGTGAAGCTCCAGCCATGGCGCCTGCAGCTCATGGGTTCCCCTCATCGTCCCCAACCGGCCCCGCATGGCGGCTGCCAACCGCATCAGCCGCCCGAACGGGCCGACCTCCTCCACCAGGCACGCGTCGAGCAGCCCGTCGTCTGGCACCGCGGCGGGGGTGAGGGCGAAACCGCCGCCGGTGGTCGGCCCGCCGTGGACCGCGAGGATCAGCATCGAGCCCTCGTAGGCGCTCCCTTCGGTCACCATCCGTACGTCCTGAATCCGGTAGCGGAAGAGTGCGGACACGGCGGTCATCAGATAGACAGCGATCCCGCGAATCCACTTGATTCTGGCCGCGCGGTCGTTGATGTCACCGGTCAGCCCGACCCCGATGGCGTTGAACACCATCCGGTCGCCGATCCGGATCAGATCGAACGGCCGGCAACAACCCTCGTGGAGAATTCGCACGGCTCCCTCGAGGACGATCGGAATGCCGAGGGTTCGCGCCGTGTCGTTGCCGGTTCCCAGGGGCAGGATGGCCAGCTCCCCACCCCCGGCACGGTGGAGCCCTTCCACCACTTCGCAGATCGTACCGTCGCCACCGGCCACCACGACCCGCGCAACCCCATCGGCGACCGCGGCCGCAGCAAGCTCCGTGGCATGCCCCGGCGCCTCGGTGAAAACCACTGGCGCCGTCACACCTAGACCGGCGAGCCGCTCGGCCGTCACGGGCCACTCCCTGCCGAGCCGGCCCCCAGCCGCCGCCGGGTTGACGATGATACGCACGAATGAAGTGTACCCTTACATACCAGGATCTCCTGCAGTGACCTGTGATGTTAAGATCCTGTGGTCGCGGGCTCGGCACTGGAAATGACACACCGGCATCACGGAGGCTGTGAATCGATGAGCGAAAGTGGCAATACACCAAGGAACGCGCTCACCGGAGAGTCGCCCTGGAAGAGTACCGCAGCTCGCGTCTTCATTCTCGGTGTGCTTCTCTACGGCTTCTTGGTCAGCATCGGTCTGATCGGCAAGGCGTTCAAGATGTTCTCGGGCGGTTTCGTCGACGGTCTGATCGCGAGCGCCTCAAATCCTCTCCTCGGCCTCTTTGTTGGTATTCTGGCGACGACGCTCGTCCAGTCGTCATCGACCACGACCTCGATAGTGGTGGCCATGGTGGGCAGCGGCACCATGCCCATCCACACCGCAATCCCGATCGTGATGGGGGCCAACATCGGCACCTCGGTCACCAACACCCTAGTCAGCCTCGGCCACCTCTCTCACGGGCGGGAGTTCGAGCGCGCCTTCGCGGCTTCTACGGTTCACGACTTCTTTAACATCTTGGCGGTGATCATTCTCTTTCCGCTCCAGGTTTCGACCAACTTCCTCGGTATTCTCGCGGCCGACCTGGCGGAGATCTTTCAGGAGATGGGCGGGCTCACCTTTGCGAGCCCTCTCAAGATGGTCACCGAACCCGCGGTCAATGGGGTGACCCACGCCCTGGACGGACACCCGTGGGTTCTGCTCATTCTCGCGTTGTTGATCATGGCCGCATCGCTGCGCTATCTGGTGGTGGCCCTCAAATCGATTGTCCTCGGTCGCGTGGAGGCGTTTTTTGATCAAACCCTCTTCGCCAATGCCGGAAGGGCTATGCTCCTTGGTCTCCTCATCACAGTCTTCGTGCAATCCTCCAGCATCACGACATCGCTCGCCGTGCCGTTGGCGGGGGCCGGGATTCTCACCCTCGTCCAGATCTTCCCCTACACTCTCGGCGCCAACATCGGGACCACGATCACGGCGATTCTCGCGGCCCTCGCGGTGGGCGAGATCAGCGCTGTGACGGTGGCTTTCGCCCACATGCTCTTCAACATCTGCGGTATCGCGGTGATCTGGCCGATTCCCGCGATTCGCCGGATTCCGCTCCGGCTCGCCGGTAGCTTCGCAGCGATTGCCGCCGACCACCGCTGGTTGGCTGTCGCGTACATCGTCGTCTTTTTCTATGCCGTGCCGTTCGCGGCAATTCTGATTTTGAGGTGAAAGATGCTCAACCAATTCTTCGAGCTGTTTCGCAAGGACAACATGTTGCAGCAGGCCCATGACCGGTCACTCGAAATGCTGGAGGCGGACCGGGACATGTTTCTCGCCGCATCGAGCTCGCTGCGCGAGCACGACGATGCGCGAATTGAGCTCGACATCTACGCCAAGGACCAGCTCATCAACGCCTACGAGCGCGAGGTGCGGCGCAAGGTGCTGACTCATCTCGTGCTGAGCTCGAGCCGCAACATCGCGGCGGGCCTGGCCCTGGTGAGCATCGTCATCGACATCGAGCGCATCGGCGACCTGACCAAGAACATCGTCGATCTCGCCCTCAACCATCCGGGCCGACTCGAATGTGGCAGCCTCGAGGAGGACGTCCGCAAGATCGAGACCACCGTCAAGACGATGTTCACGCTCCTGATCGAGGCTTTTCCTGGTGGCGACGAGGACAAGGCAAAGGAGGTGATGTCCGAGCACTGGTGGATCGCCCGGCGTTCGGACGAGATCCTCAATATTCTGATCGCCCGCTCGGCACCCGACCTCGTGTGCAACGAGGCCGTCAGCACGGCACTCTACGTTCGGTTTCTGAAGCGGATCTCCGCCCACCTGATGAACATCGCGTCGAGTATCGTCAACCCCTTCGACCGGATCGGCTTCCGGGATGGTGATCTGGACAACCCGACTGACGACGAGTGATCCACCAGCCCGCATTTCTCACCGAGTTTCATGGCGAGGGCGGCGAGGTGCCTCGCCCTGCGGGGTTCTCGACCTGAGGGGCGCGGCGTTGGACATGACAGTACGTCGAGCACCCCGAAACGAGAAGACCCGCTGGGTGTGATGCATCGATGGCCGTAGCTGGCGATTGGTGAGAAATGCAGGCTAAAAAACGATGATGTAGTCCACCTGCAGCCGGTCCATGTCCGGAAACAGGGAGTACACCGGTTTCGTGTGATACCAGGTGATGTTGAAGTAGGACTTCTTGACGTGGCCGAGACGGAAGTCAAAGCGGTAGCCGTCGACATCCGAGGCCATGGTCGTGTCCGACTGGGCAAAGACGTAGAAGAGGGCGTCGGGCTCCGAGTAGTAGCGGCTGGCCCGGAACATCATCTGGCCCTTCTTCTTGTAATCACCAACCTGGAGGCGCAGGAAGTAACCGGTGTCGTACTCCTTGCCCAGACCCTGGGCGCCGGTGTTGTAGTAGCCGTAGGCTGAGAACTTGACCGGCCAGCGTTTGTTCTTCTTCCAGGTCCACCTAAAATAGGCGTTTGCAATCTGGAAATCGCTGACGAGCTGGTGATCGTCATCGAGCAAATTGGTCACGCGGTTTCCGTGGAGCTTGCCGCTCAAGGTCAGATCAACCACCAGCTGCGGCCGCACCCACTCGTCGTAGCCCGCGCCGACGGTAAAGCTCCCGGCCGAGTCGGAGCCGAACTTCCCGTAGACCTGGCCGCCGAGAAGATACGCGTCCCTGGCTGTCTTGTCCTCCTCGAGGATGTACTGGTAGAGGTCAAGCTTCAACGGTCCGAAGGACAGCTCCTCCATCGCGCCTTCAACGGTAACGTCATCGTCCCACTGCATGTCCGATACG
>CAYPBC010000001.1:0-38206 GCA_964408845.1 uncultured Thermoanaerobaculia bacterium | reverse complement strand
ACCCGACGACCCGTGCGCAGATGGCCAAGATGGTCGTCGTCTCCATCGGCCTGCCGATGTGTGACGTGCCGGAGTAACCAACAACCCCGCTGTCACCTGACGGCTTGAACCGGCGCCGGGCCCCCACAGGGCCCGGCGCCTTTTTCTGGCTTCACGGCACAATCTCCAAGAGCTCCATGCTGTAGAATCGTCGCGCCATGACGGACAACCACGGGGCCCACCCCGATGACTCCTCTGCGGAGTATCGCGAGAACTCCGATCCCGAACTCCAGCACCGGCCGGACGATGGGTGCTCGGAGCCTGCACAGAATCGGCCGGCAGCGGGTCACACCTCTCGGCGCCGGCGCCTCGGGCTCGAGATCGACCTCTGGCGGCACCGTCTCCTCCACCCGTTCGACTCTCTGCGCACCTTCGCCTCACGGGCCCTCCCCTACCGTCTCCGGGCGCGACTGCTCCGAGCCATGGGTCGCGGAGCCGGTACCGGCGCGCGCTCCTCGGCGGACCGTGAAGCCTTCTTCCGGTCCGCAGCCGCACCCGCGAACGAGGCGCCGCCGCCTCGACCGACGATCATCTGCCTGCCTCTCATCGATTGGTTCCTGCGGGTACAGCGGCCGCACCACCTCCTCGCGCGCCTCGCCGCCGGCGGCTGGCCGGTTCTCTACGCCAACCCGGATCTCGGAGTGGGTGCAGAGGAGATCGCCATACATCCCGAGCCGGTGGCCGAGGCCGTCCGGACCATCACCCTGCCCGGCCGGAAATCCCTCACGGTGGGAGAGGATGACCTGCGTGTGGACGACGTCGCCCTCATGGTCCGGGCGTTCGCCGTGCTCCGGCGCCGTGAACGAATTCACCAAGGCGTCGTCCTGTGCCACTCCCCCCTCTGGCGCCCCCTCGCCCTCCGGTTGAGGGAGGAATTCGGATGGCCGGTGGTCTACGACCGGATGGACCTGCACCAGGGGTTTTCCACTACAGGCGCTTCGGCGGAGGAGGAGGAGCGACTGCTTCTCGAGGAGGCCGATCTGGTGACGGCATCGTCCGGCGTCCTGGAGAAGATCGACGGGTTGCCGAACCTGAAGGCTCTCAGACTGCCCAACGCCTGCGATCCCGGTCACTGGGAGGGCGCGTCGCCGTCGCCCGATCTCGAGCACATCCCGAGACCGATCATCGGCTACTTCGGCGCCATCTCGGAGTGGTTCGACACCGAGCTGGTGGTCGGACTGGCGACCCGCCGCCCCGACTGGTCCTTCGTGCTCATCGGCTCGACCTGGGGAGCCGACACCTCCAGGCTCGCGATTCTGCCGAACGTCCACCTTCTGGGTGAGCGTCCCTACGAGGAGCTTCCGGCGTTGGCGGCCGCGTTTGATGTCGGCATCATCCCGCGCCGGAGAACACCCCTGACCGAGGCCATGGACCCGGTGAAGCTCTACGAGATGATGGCCCTCGGACTCGAGGTCGTCGCGCCGCCGCTGCCCGAAATGGAAGCGCACGGCGATCTTGTCCGTCTCGCCGAGGGAGTCGAGGGCTTTCTCGGAGCCATCGAGGAGGTTCTCGAGGCCCCATCCGGCGGTGAGGCGCACGACCGGCGCCTCGCCTTCGCCCGCGCCAACACCTGGGATACTCGCGCCGCCGAGCTCGAAAGGGCGCTCGAAAAGCTCTTCCCGGCGGTCACCATCGGCATCGTCACCTTCAACAACCGCGAGCTGACCGAGCTGTGCCTCGACAGCATCGAGCGCTGTACCGTGCACCCCAGCTACGAGATCGTCGTCGTCGACAACGCATCCAC
Source organism: uncultured Thermoanaerobaculia bacterium (assembly GCA_964408845.1). Lineage (GTDB taxonomy): Bacteria > Acidobacteriota > Thermoanaerobaculia > Thermoanaerobaculales > Sulfomarinibacteraceae > Sulfomarinibacter. The sequence continues at coordinate 36,423 of CAYPBC010000001.1, read as the reverse complement.
TGACGGAACTCCCGCATGGCTCGAGGACGAGGCCGCACGGCGCCCGAAGCTGCGGGTCATCCTCAACCGCTCCAACCGGGGCTTCGCCCCCGCCTGCAACCAGGCCTTCGCCGGGGCACAGGGCGAGGTGTTCTGTCTGCTCAACAACGACACCGTGGTCACCCGCGGGTGGCTGTCGGCCATGGTCGGCGCCCTCATGAGAGATCCGAAGCTCGGCCTCGTGGGTCCCTCCTCGAACGGCGTCGCCAACGAGGCGAGAGTGACGCCGGGGTACCGCGATCTGGCCGGGCTCCCCGAGTGGGCCGAACGCTACGTGTGGGACCACGATCAGGAGAGCTTCCCCATCCCCATGCTGGCGCTCTACTGTGCAGCGCTCCGGCGAGAGGTTTGGGGGGCGGTGGGTGGCCTCGACGAGCGCTTCGAGGTCGGGCTCTTCGAGGACGACGACTTCAGCCGGCGCATCCGCCAAGCAGGGTACGACATCCGTTGCCTACGCGGCGCCTGGGTCCACCACTTTCAGGAGGCCAGCTTCGGCGCCCTTCCCGAGGAGGAGTATGCGCGGATCTACGAGGCCAATCGACGGCGGTTTCTCGCGAAGTGGAAGGGAGAGGACGGGGCGACATCGGATCGCTCTGGTGTAACCTCGCACAATGGGAAACCGCATAATGCCTAAGACGGCGAGCACACCCCCGGGTGGGGACATGGGGACCGATGCCGTGCGCACCGCGCCCGTCTACGATTCCGCCGCGACGGACGGCAGTCCGATGCGCGAAGCTGTCGTGGAGCTGATCCGTTACAAGGATCTTCTACGACTTCTGATCGCCACCAACATCAAGGCCCGGTACAAACGCTCGGTGCTCGGCGTGGCGTGGACCCTGCTCAGCCCGCTGCTGACCATGATCGTGATCACCGTCGCCTTCTCCGCCATCTTCAGGTTCTCGGTGCCGAATTACCCGGTGTACGTGCTCGCCGGCCTGGTCTTCTTCAACTTCTTTCAGGAGAGCACAACCCAGAGCATGACCTCTCTGTTGTGGGGCAGCGCCCTGCTCAAAAAGGTTTACGTTCCGGCCGCCGTTTTCCCGATCTCGGCCGTCGGCACCGCCCTGGTCAACCTCGGGCTGACCCTCGTTCCGCTGCTGCTGATCACTCTCTATTTCAAGCAGCCCTTGAACTGGACACTGCTGTTCGTCCCCGCGGCAATGGCGATGGCGGCGATGTTCTCCCTAGGCGTCGGCCTCATCCTGTCAAGCATTGCAGTGGTTTTCTCCGATGTGGTGGAGATGTGGGGCGTCATCGTCCGCGCTCTCTTCTACCTGACGCCGGTGATGTACCCCGAGGAAATCGTGCCCGAGCGACTCATCTGGCTGGTCAAGATCAATCCCCTCTATGACATGATGCTGTGCTGGCGGGAACCGATCTATCGCGGCGCCCTGCCGCCGATGGATTCGGTCCTCAAGGCCCTCGTCTGGTCCGTCGGCACGCTCCTCGTCGGGTGGTGGGTATTCTCGCGGCGCTCCTACCAGTTCGCCTTGAGGGCCTGAGATGGCGGTCTCCCCTCCCCCAGTGATCGATGTCGACCGGGTGTCGCTGTGCTATCGCGTGCCGCACGAAAAGGTCGGCTCGATCAAGGAGTACGCGATTCGCCGTCTGAAGCGGAACCTGATGATCACCGATTTTTGGGCACTGCGGGACGTGTCGTTCTCGGTCGACTCGGGTGAGGTATTCGGCATCGTCGGCCGCAACGGCGCCGGCAAAACGACTCTTCTCAAGGTGATTGCTCGGGTGCTGAGACCAACCGGTGGAAGAGTCGTGGTCCGGGGACTGGTAGCGCCCCTGCTCGGCCTGGGAGCTGGATTCAACGACGAGCTCACCGGCAGAGAGAACATCTTCCTGAGCGGCGCGACCCTCGGCTTCTCCTACCACGACATGCAGGCCCGGTACGACCACATCGTCGACTTCGCCGGGCTCGAAGAGTTCATCGATTCGCCGCTGCGGACATACTCGACGGGCATGCGTGCCCGGCTCGGCTTCGCCATCGCGACCGACGTCGAGCCTGATGTCCTGCTGCTCGACGAGATCATGTCGGTCGGAGACGAGGAGTTCCGCCGCCGGTGCACGACGCGAATCGAGAGCTTCCGAAAAAACGGCGCCACGGTGCTTCTGGTCTCCCACGGTCTCCAGATGGTCACCGCACTGTGCGACCGCGCGCTCTTCCTGGACCGCGGCGTCATGAAGACCATCGGACCGACCGAGCAGGTCATCTCGGACTACACTACGACAGTATCGGGGCAATAACGGAGCAGTGTCATCGCTGTGAAAGGTAATCCTGGCACAGAGTTCTCCCGTCGCGGCTTCCTCCAAGGTCTGGGTGTCTCCGCGCTGGGCCTCGGCCTGGCCGGGTGTGGGAGATTCGGAGATCTTCCTCCCGGTGACGGTCGTCCCGACATCGTGCTCCTCGTTCTCGACTCCCTGCGCGCGCGGTCGCTGCCGTTCTACGGGCATCAGTGGGACACGGCGCCGTTCCTCTCCGATCTCGCCGCGCGGTCCACCCTGTTCAACCGCTGCCATTCGGCAGCCACCTGGACCCGACCGTCAGTCACCAGCATTCTCACCGGGCTTCCGCCCCTCGAACACCGCGGATGGCGAATCAACAAGGCCTTCCCGCGCGATCACCCCAGCTTTGCGCGTCACCTCGGTGATGCCGGCTATCACACCGGCTTCTTCACGGCGAACCCTGCCATCGGCGAAGGTTTCGGCATGGAGGAGCACTTTGATCATGTGTCCATTGAGGCCGCCAAGGACAGTGATTTCGGCCCTCGTTTGACCGACGACTGCATGGCCTGGGTGAGGTCCCTGGGCGGCCCCCGGCCTGCCTTCGTCTATATCCATTACTGGCCGCCCCACGGACCATATAAGGCGCCGGATCGGTTCCTTCGGCAGGCAAAAGGCCGGCCGATGCCGGTCGCCGGCCACCTCGCCCACCACGACCGCGATGGGGCGAGGGTCTCCCTGGCGGCCGGTGTTCTCGGGAGGATCCCCTGGTATCAGGCGAAGGTGGGGCTCGGAGTCGATCTCCTCGATTACCAACAGCGGTACGAGGCGAATATCGCCTACGCCGATTCTCTGGCTGCAGGCTTCTTCGCGAGATGGCTGGAAATTCGGGGGAGCCGTCGCACGGTTTTCATCGTGACTAGCGATCACGGCGAGGGCTTGGGTGAACACGGACTGATGTGCGATCACGGGATGATCCTGAGCGACGAGATCCTGCACGTACCGCTCATCCTCCACGACACCGAGTCAACCGGTCCGGTCACGATGACGCGACCCGTTTCACATCTCGATCTCGGCCCCACGATTCTCGAGCTGGCGGGCGGGCCAGTGCGTTTTGGGATGATGAACGAGTCCCTCCTTGGAGAGGGGTCTCCGGAGAGGGTGGTGGTAAGCCAGGAAGGCCTGGAAAGGTCCGAGAGCGCTTGGGCGCTGACGTCGGGTCAATGGCGGTTGATTTACAACGGTGGGGCCCGCTTCGGCAGTGGACACCTCATGGAGGTCCGATCGGCGGAGTCGGCGGCCTCCACCGTCGCCGGGACGCCACTGCCGGTGCCTCCGGGCGCCCTGCGTCGGCGCCTTAAGATCTGCGACGGTGTGGTTTTGGAGAATTTCGCCCTCCACCGCCGCCTGGTGACCCCCGGGTCGAAGCTTCGATTTTCCGGAACCTTGCGCACCGACGACGAGACGGGACGGCTGGCTCTCCGCGTCCGGACGACCGCGACGTCGGTGGTCTCCCTCGGCACCTTCTCTGGTGGGGAGTTCGAAGGTGAGATAACGGTCTCCGAGGAGAGGGCAGCCAAGCGACTGATCGTGGAGGGTGCCGGATGGACCGGCACAGGGTCCGGACCTCCGGAGACCGGCTGGCTCGGAGTGCTGACCGCGCCCGTGGAGAACCCCCGGCGGTTGAGTGATGTTCTGGAGATCCTGGCGGTCACGGCAGAGCCTCCGGTGGCCTGTCCCGGCGACGCGGTCTACATCACTCTCCACTGGCGCGCCCACCGCAATGTCGGTAAGGAGGTCGGCATCCTCGTCGAGCTGGTCGACCCGCAGAACCGGGTGACGATCAGCGAGGCCAGGACCTTTTTTCGTCGTGTCCTGGAGAAAGGGGCCGAGCCTCAGCCTCTCGTCGAGGACTCCAAGATCGAGGACACGACCTTCTCCCACGGATCACTCGACTTCGAGGACTCGTTCTGGTGGACCGTGCCGGCCTCGTCGTGCCGAGGAGCCCACCGGGTGCAGGTCGGCCTGCTGGACCACTCGAAGCTCTTCTGGTGGAAGCGAGTCGTCACGGCCGTGGATCCGGTTCCCATGACCACCCTCGAGGTTTGCGGGTCCCGGTCCGAGAGTCTTCTGGCCCACAAACGTGACCAGCTCGGGATCGAGAGTTTGCGGCTGCCGCCCGGTTTCCACGCCGGGCCCAGCGAGCGCCCGGCGCTTGAAGCGCTGGCGAAACGCTTTCCCAGCCAGGGACATCTGGACTTCCTCCTGGCTCAGATCGCCCGGACCGAGGGCGAGCGACGGGAGCTTCTCCGAAACTGCGTACAAAAGACTCCATTCCACCCCTCTGCTCTCACCGAGCTCACCGATCTCGGTGAGCGAGATGCTGCCACCGATCTGGCGCTGTTGACTCCGGTGCATGCCAGACTGACCCGGTTCGGCGATCTGGTGTCGCTCACCGGCTTCGATCTGTGCCGTGGCGATTCCTGCGTCTACCTGACGCTGTACTGGGAGGCCGAGGCTGCCTCCTCCCACACCTTCTCGGGCAAGCTCGCCGCCTCGATGGTCCCGACCTCGGGGGAGCGGACCGAGCGGTGGCTGTGGTGGTTTGTCGGCGGCGAGCAGCGGCCGACCCACGCCTGGGAGATGGGGGAGGCGGTTGTGGAGACGATTCGCCTCGAGCTCGAGCCGGGGACCGTGGGCCTCTCGCTCAAGCTTCGCCTGGCAGAGAGGTGGCCCAGCCTTTACTCGAACAGCCGCGGACCCTTTGTGGTCACAACCGGGAACGACGAGGGGAGAGAGGTAGTCAAAGCGGACCTTGGGAACCACCGCGTTGCGGATCTTCCCCTCTGCACGACCGACTTCCTAGATCTGAAACGCTCCGATCCCTCGCAGTGCGTTCTGGTGGATCTCGACGAGGACCCGGAGCAGAGACGAAACCTCGTTCACACCCGCCCGGAGGTGTTCACCCGGCTCCATGGGCATCTCGCAGCGCTGCTGGCCTCCAGCGACTCCTGGGGCCAGCGAGACAAAGCGGCCGAGGTCGAGCTGTCGGAGGAGACCATCGAGCAGCTTCGAACCCTCGGCTACCTCGACTGACGCACGGTGAGAAAAAGGGGGCTAGTAGGCGTCCCTGCTCTTCCGGCGCCACAGAATCCAGCGGAGATAGGTGCGGTAGAAGTGGCGAAACAGCGGCGCCAGGACAATGATCCGGCAAATGGCCCCCGCCAACGGGACGAAGACCGGGTAACTCACCACGAACCCGAAGACGGCGTGGAGGTTTTCGATCTTTTCGATCTCCGGCTGTCTCAGCGGGCTTCGCGAGTGGAAAAAAACCCCGTATTCCGCCGTACCAATTCTGCTGAGGTTTTCGGGTGGTAGAAATCCCTTCTCCACCGCAAACCGTGCGAGTTCGGTTCCAGGGAAGGGTTGGAAGATGAAGCACAGGGCGAGAGCGGGTTTCAACCGACAGTTGAACCGCAGCGTCTCGAGTGCCTCCTCGTAGGACTCGCCGGGAAGACCGAGCATGTTGTACGTGACGAAGTCGATTCCGTACCGGTTGAGGGTGTCCGCGGCGCCAACCAGCTCGTCGTCCGAGATGTTCTTCTTGAGGATCCTGCGACGGTATTCCTCGTTGCCGGTTTCCACCGCGATTCTCAAGCGCAGTTTGTCGGCGCCGTACTCTCCGAGAGCCGCACACAGCTCGTCGGTGACGAGATCCGCCCTGATGTTCGCTTGCAGGGCAACCGAGCTTCCCCTCCTGGCGAGGAGAGCGCGGACCAACTCGACCAGCCACTCCCGGTTGGCGGCGAAGCTGTCGTCGATGAAGTGGAGGACGGTCACGAACTCGGTTTCCAGGAGTGCGTCGATCTCGTCCAGAATGTTCCCGCGGCTGCGCCAACGAACGTACCGGCCCTTGTCCTTGAAGACCGCCCGCTTTGCCGAGTTGTGGCAATGGGCGCACGCGTAGGGGCACCCTCTTGCCCAGCATCAGGGATCGCTTGCCTCTTCGTTGGAAAAACTCATACCTGGTGTAGAGCCGCCGATCCGGAAACGGCAGAGAATCCAGGTCCTCCACCAGGTTCCTCATCTCGTTCCTGATGACGCCTTCTTCGGTCTTGACCCACAGGTTGGCGATGGAGGTGTAGTCCTCTCCCCTGTCCACCGCATCGGCCAGCTCCGCCAAGGGCAGCTCGCCCTCGCCCCTGCAGATCACGTCCACGCTGGGGTCGGCGATGCTCTCCTCGGGATCGAGCGTCACGTGGGTACCCCCAAACACAACGAGGGGGTCTGCTGGAGAAAGAGGACCTTGGCCATTGATCGATTTCCGAACCTCTCGGGGAGAGTCTACTGCATCGGCCGTGGTACTGACGGGAGCTTCGTGGGCCCGACGCACAGGTACAATCGTCTCGAGAGCGACGGGGGTTCACCGGGGTGATGATCTCGAAGACCGCCACAGAAACACGATCCGGAGCAAGGCAGCGGGAGCGGGTCCTCCTTCTGGCCCTCGCGGTGATCGTGTCCGGCGCGATGGGCATCAGCACGGTGTTGACCACGCCCCTGTCCTTCGACGGGGCGCTCAACGCGCAGGCGGCGTTGAATCTGCTGGAGTGCGGACGCTACGGGCCCGGCCGCGCCGAGATCCGGGACTTCGACCACCGCGTGCAGACCGGTCCCACGGTCGTGCTCCCGACCGCCTTGAGCCTGCGCCTGTTCGGCGCCGGAAACAGCACCCTCCAATTCGTCAACCTCCCGTACTTCGTTCTGTTCTTTGTCGCCGCCGCCCTTTACACCTACCGGCACTCGGGGCCCGAGGGCGCCTTCCTCGCCATCCTGCTGCTCGCTCAGACGCCGCGCCTCGGCCCTCTTGGGTTCGGCCTGTACGGCGAAGTCCCGGCTCTCTTTTTCTTCCTGGGCGGCCTGCTGCTCCTGGACGGCCTGGAGAGTCGTCCAGGCGTTCTTCCTGCCGTGGCGGCGGGCGTCCTCTTCGGGCTCGCGATCCTGACCAAGATCGTGATGTTGATCCCCGTCTCGGCCGTCGCGCTGGCCGTCCTCGTCGCCTCCATCGGCCGCCGCCCCGCGAGGCTGCGCCACTGGGCAGCCCTGGCGGGGGGGATGGTCCTCCCGTCGGCAGTTTTCGAGGCGGTGAAGCTCATCGTCCTCGGCCCTGATGGGTGGGTGGAATGGTGGGCCGTGATGGTGCGGAGAATCGCGGGCCAGGGCCTGCCGCTGGGGATGCCGGACACCGCCGGGGCGGTACCGAAGGCCGCGACTCATCTGGGAATCCTCGGCGACAGCGTCGGCGTGCCGGCGTGGACGGTACTGCTGCTGCTTCTGGTCCCGACGCTGCTTCTTGCCCTCGTACGGCTCTCGGCGCGTGCGTCGGACGGCCGGGGATCGTCGATCCCCGTGTCGGTCGTCTCCCTGTGGCTGGCGGCGACAGCCTTCCTTGGTTGGTGGTTGGTGTTGACTCCGACGAGTCGCGCCTGGCCGCGACGGGTTCTCATAGGGCTGCTGCTACAGGAGCTGCTGATCTCAATCGTCCTGATCCAGGCCGTCCGGTGGGTCGCGCGGCGTCGGCGAAAACGGGACCACGGAAGCTCCCGGGCCGCCCTGTGGGCGGTCGGGACGCTGGCCCTCCTCCTCCTGGTGAGCGTCGCCACCGTCCTCGTGGCGAACCTACCGCATTTCAGGCTGAGGACCGAGCCCCTTCCGCAGCGCCTGGCCATCGAAACGGTCGCCGAGGTCATGCGGGCGCGCGCCCGGGACGCTGTCTTCTACGGCGCAGGCTGGTACCAGGCGCCGGTACTGGCCCTCCTCTCGGGCAGAGAGATCAGGGACTTCAAACGGTTCCCGATTCCGAGATACGGCAAGCAGTTGCCGCACACCTTCTTCGTGGTCGACAACCACCTTGCAAGTCACCAGCCGCAGGCGGTGAGGAGAATCCTGGCCCGGACGGTCCACCATGCCGTGGTGCAGGCGGGCGACTGCGCCCTGTATGGACTGGAGACGGTCCTGCCCTATCCGCCGATTCCAGAGCCCGATGGAATCGATGATCTCATTCCGGCGAATCGACCAAAGTACGAAGAGTACCCGTTTGTCGGGGGCCTCGGCCGGAAGGCACCCTCCGGGCGCTACTCCAACGCCGTCGCAGGGTTTCTGCTCGATCGGAGCGACCGCGGGTGCCTCCTGATCGACACCTGGATCTCGCCGGAGGCGGGAGAACGGCCGCGCCTCGAGGTGAGGGTCGACCACCGAAAGGTTCGCACCGCCCGACCCGTTCCGGGCCGACCCTGGAAACGGCTGATCACCCTCGGCGAAGACTCCGAGCCGGACACACCGGGGAGCTTGGTCGAGCTGTGGCTGTTCATCGACCGCAAGGAGGAGCCGTTCTCGCTGTGGAGCGGCGGAAAGAACACCTTCGTCGTGCGCGAGGTCGGCTTCGCGCCATGCCCGGGCGCGGGTGATTGAAGACCGGCGGTCGGTCGACCACGCTGCTACCATGGACGCCGGATAATCGGAGAAGGCAGTTGATTCTGCCCGGAAGGACCGAGGGCAACCCATGAGGATCCTCAGCGTCGCCACCACGCACCCGCGTTTCGCGGGCGACTCCGAGCCGTCGTACGTGCTCGCGGTGAACCGCGAGCTGGTCGGTCTCGGTCATCAGGTGACCGCGTTGCTTCCGCATGCGAGAGGGGCTGCGGTTTCCGAGATCGTGGATGGCGTGCGGATCGAACGGTTCCGCTACTTTCTCCCCGCCTCGCTGCAGAGGCTCTGCTACAACGGCGGCATCCTGCCGAACCTGCGGCGGAGCTGGTGGGCTCGTCTCAACCTCCCGTTCTTCGTTCTCGCTCAGGCCTCCGCCGTGGCGCGAATGGCAGCCCGCAAGCGGTATCACCTCATCCACTGCCACTGGTTGATAACCAGCGGCCTGATGGGAGCGCTCTTCGCGGGTCTTGGGGATGCCCCGCTCGTGGTAACCGCGCACGGCAGCGACGTCTTCACCGAAAACGCTCTTTTCAAGACACTGGACCGCTTCGTGCTCGGCCGCTGCCGCGCATGCACGGTCAACAGCCGGCGCAGCGGTGAGCTGGTTTCCAGGATCAACCCGGCAACCCGGATCGAGCCCGTTCCCATGGGTGTTTATCCCTCGAAATACGGAAAGCACACGGCCTCGGCCGCAGTGCGCAAAGAGATGGGCGACGGCAAGCCCCAGCTTCTCTACGTCGGCCGGTTCTCCACGAACAAGGGCGTTTCCGACCTGGTCGCCGCCATGAAGACTATCCTGAAGGAGATGGCTGAAACCCGGTTGGCGTTGGTCGGCTATGGGCCCGAGGAAGAGACCATCCGCCGTGCCATCGCCTCACGAGGACTGCAGGCGGAGGTGAAGCTCCTCGGGCGCGTGTCCCGAGACAAAATCCCGACCTACATGGCCTCGGCCGATCTCCTGGTCCTGCCTTCAATCAAGGTTGAGGGTCTCGGCGTGGTCCTCCTCGAGGCGCTCGCCAGCGGGACTGCCGTGGTCGGGACGGACGTCGGAGGCATCCCCGATATCATCCACGACGGCGAGACCGGTCTGCTCTGCCGCAGCCAGGACCCCGAGGATCTGGCCGAGAAGTGCCTGCAGATGCTGGGGGACGACGACCTGAGAAGGCGAACAACCGAAAAGGGGCGGCGTCTGGTCGAGACCGAGTTCAGCTGGTCCCGAATCGGCGGGAAGCTCGAGGGGCTTTTTTCGAGCTGCCTCGACGCCCCAGGAACAGGTTCAGGCGCTGAGGCCCAACACAAAACGGTGCCTGGGTGAGGGTCCTGCATATCACCGACGACACAACGAGCGTCGGCGGGGTGCAGACCTACCTCAGGGAGCTCTGCGAGATCCTGCCCGATGCGGGGGTCGACTGCGAGGTGTGGAACCCGCCCCGGAACACCGGTCGCGTGGCCGACCACCTCACGCGATGGGCCGGGCGCGGGTACGAGCGCGAGCTTGCGTCCCGGCTCGAGCGCAACCGGCCGGCGATCGTACACGCCCACAATTTGTGGATGCGACTGTCGCCGTTGCCGCTCCGCGCCGCGAAGCATGCCGGGATCCCGGTCGTCATGACCGTCCACGACTACAACCTCGTGTGCCCGCGAAAGTGGATGATCACAGCCGACGACAGGCCGTGCGAGTCCGGCTTCGGCGCCCGCTGCCTCCTGTCCAACTGCCGCGGTTCGAGGCAGGGATGGAAATGGCTTCCCTACAACGATCTGAGATGGTTGAAGACGGCCCTGCACCGGCGGATGTTGCGGTCCTGGGTCGATGTCTTCGTGTGCCCGTCCCGCCATCTGGGCTCTTGGATGCGGCGAAGCCTTGGCGTCGAAAAGGTCTTTCACCTGGCGAACTTCACCCGCCGCCCGGTGGACGGACCCACACCGGCGGCAAACCCGCACCGCTTGCTCTTCGCCGGACGCCTGAGCCGTGAGAAAGGGGTGGACGTTCTGCTTCGGGCCATGGCCCTCCTGGTCGAGGAGCATCCACAGGCCTTCCTGTGCATCGCCGGCGACGGTCCGGAGCGGGCGGATCTCGAACAACTCGCCTCGACCCTCGGCGTGGAGGACGCCGTGGAGTTCATCGGCTCGCTGGGAGTGGGCGATCTTGATGAGCAGTACCGCAGAGCCGGCATCTGCCTGCTGCCGACGCTGTGGATGGAAAACTGCCCGGTGGCTGTCCTGGAGGCGCTGGCCCATGGCCGGGCGGTGGTCGCCACCAGGATCGGGGGCGTACCGGAGCTGGTCGAGGACGGAATGACCGGCTACCTCGTCCAGCGCGGGGACCACCACGACCTCGCCCGGAAACTCGGCTCACTCGTCGGCGAACCGGCCAGGGTGGAGGAGATGGGCCGTCGTGCGTCGGCGGCCTTCAGCGAGGCCTTTACGGCCGAGGGCCATGTGGATCGGCTGCTTGAAATCTACCGGGCTGTCATCACGGGGGATGATCCAGCGTCATGCTGTGCCGCACTGTAAATAGGCTGTTCTCCGTGCCCCCTTTGAATCGGATCGCTCCTGCTCCAGCGGTGGACGACCGCACGGACATGATCGAATTCCTGAAGCGGAGCCTCGGCCGCGGCACCGAGTTCCTCGACGAGTTCGCGCCCCTGAACGAGATCGAAGGGAGACGGGTCCTAGACGTGGGCTGCGGCCTCGGCGCCAAGACGGTTGCCATGGCCGCCTCCGGCGCCGCTGAGGTCGTCGGCGTCGACACCGATCCCGAGAAGATTCACTGGGCGCGGATCCTGGCGGTCGAGGCCGGAATCGCGAATGTGTCGTTTGCCGCCCAGTCGGTCTCCTCCCTCGGATTCCCCGGGGACCATTTCGACCTCGTCGTTCTGGCAGACGTGATCGAGCACCTGGAGGACCCGCTGGCGGCGCTCCTCGAGTGCGCCAGGGTTCTCCGTTACGGGGGAATGGCCCTGGTCGGCTTTCCGCCGTACCTCTCGCCGTGGGGGGCGCATCTCTTTACCCACATCCGGGTTCCCTGGGCCCACGTCCTCTTTCCGAAACGGGAGCTGCTGGACGTTCGGCGAACCAGGCATGAGCGACAGCTCGCGAAGGGGGAGACATACTGCACCCGGATGCGGGCCCGATGTATCATGAATGCGGAAACCGTCGCCGAGCTGTGGGATCTCAACCGCATGACGATCGCTGAGTTCCTGCGCCTCGTTCGGGAAACAGTTTTCAGGGCGAGGCTGGTGCGCCTCAAGACCCCCGGGGGTCTCGGATCGTTCCTGACCCGCTCTACGTTCCTGCGTGAGTACGTGGTGACGCGCCTCGTCGCCGTCTTGGAGAAGTGATGCTCGTCTTGTGGCCGGTCCATCAGCTCGAGATGGATCACAGCCAGTATCTGGGGATCATGACGATCTCGGCCGTGCTCAAGGAGCACGGCATCTCGACGGAGGTCGTTCCAACCGACCTCGAGCTTATCTCGAAGAGGGTCGAGCGCGACGATGAGGTCATCCTCGCCTACAGCACCCCGTCCGCCCTGGCGACGGTCTACGTCGAGCTCAACCGGCAGCTCAAGCGGAGGCACCCACAGGTGTTTTCGGTCTTCGGAGGGACCCATCCGACCTACTTCCCCAAGATGGTCGAGGAGGAGGGCGTCGACGGCGTCTGTGTCGGGGAGGGCGAGTACCCGATGCTCGAGCTGGTCATGGCTCGTGCGGCAGGCGAGTCCGTCAAATCGCTCGAAAACTGGTGGATCAAGGACAACGGCACCATCCACCGCAACGCGGTTCGCCCCCTCATTGAGGACCTCGACGAGCTTCCGGTTCCAGACCGCGGCATCTTCCGTCGCGCCGCCGACCAGTCAATCTCGCACGCCATCGTCATGACCGGTCGTGGCTGCCCCTACCACTGCAGCTACTGCTACAACCACGTCTATCACAAGCTCTACGCGGGCAAGGGCAATGTGGTCCGGCGGCGTAGCGTCGATCATGTGATGCGCGAGCTGCGACAGCTCAAGGAGGACGGCTGCGGGTTCATCCGCTTTATGGACGACCTCTTCATCCTCCTGCCCGAATGGGTGAAGGAGTTCTCGCGCAGGTATCGGGAGGAGATCGGTCTCCCGTTCACGTGCCTCGTCAGGGCCAACCTGGTCACCGAGGAGATTGTCAGGAGCCTGAAGGAAGCCGGCTGTCACCGGATCATGATGGGGATCGAGGCGGGCAACGACCGCCTGCGCTTGGAGATCCTCAAGCGCCGCATGTCCTCGGAGCAGATCCTCGAGGCTGCGAGGATCATCCGTGGGGCCAAGATCAAGCTTGTGACCGCCAACATCCTGGCCATCCCCGGGGGAACGATCGACGAGGATTGGGAGACCGTGGATCTGAACATCCGTGCCCGCCCCAACTATGCCTCCGCGGCGATTCTCCAGGCCTTCCCAGGAACCGAGATCCACGAGATTGCAGAGGATCTCGGCCTTCTGGAGGACGATCATCTGGAGAGGGTCTCCCAGGGCGGGTTCGGATTCACCACCGCCCTGAAGGGCAACGACGCGGGGGAAATCCGGCAGATCGAGAATCTCCACAAGTTCTTCCCCTTAGTGGTCTGGTTCCCGTGGTTGAAGCCCGTGATCCGGCTACTGATCAAGCTCCCGCCCAACCGGTTCTTCGAGCTCATGTACATGACGTGCATCAACTTCGGCACGCACTTCATCAGCATCCCACCCGCTATCGGCGGCCCGTTGCTGTGGCGCAAGCTCAAGCGCCGGTTCTTGCCGGGGAGCCGGCGGTCTGCGAAGCCTGCGGAGGCAGCCGGGGCATGAGCCGCCGGCGTTCGGCCCGCGAAACAGTTTCCCTGGCCGCCGAGGCGGCTGCGGTGTGGTTTCGCCACAACCTCGTCGAGCCCCTGCGCTCCCAGCCAGGTCTCCCGCGCGCGATGGACTTCATCTCGACCCACCGGTGCAACGCGCGCTGCGTGATGTGCGGCATCTGGAAGGAGACCGGAACTCGCGCCGAGGAGCTGTCGCCCGAAGCGCTGAGCGGGATCGTGGGCGACCGGCTGTTTTCGTGTATGGAGTTTGTCGGAATCAGCGGGGGCGAGCCGTTCCTTCGCGATGACTTGGCGGAGCTGAGTGCGGTGTTTCTGGAGGAGTGCCGGACGGTCAAACGCCTCAGCCTGACCACCAACGGCCTGCTCACCCAGCGCATACGCACCGTACTTCCCGAGATCGCGGACCGTGCACTAAGCGCCGGCGCGCTTCTGGATGTGTCGGTTTCCGTGCACGGCATGGGCGAGACGCTGGCGGGGATCTACGGTGTGGAGGGAGCCTTCGAGAAGATCGAACAGACGATCGGGGTTCTGGAGGAGCTTCGCGATGAAGAACAGCTGAGCTTTTCGATGAACTGCGTTCTGCTGTCGGAGAACCTCACCAGCGCCGGACAGCTGAGAAAGTGGGCCCAAGGTCGGGGGATCCCCCTCAGCTTCGTGGTCGGGGAGCGCAGACGCAGGTTCCGCACCGAGGGGCTGGACGAGGCCTTCGTGGATCCCGACGGCCAGAAGCCCTTGATCGATTTCCTGCGTAGCCTCGTGGAGGACCCCTCTCAGTCTGCGGCCTCGGCGGGCAAGTACCGTGAGCTCGCGGCCATGTTGGAGGGGCGGAAGACGAGGTCCCTGGCTTGCCACTACGCCATGGGCGGTCTTCTCCTGGGTCACGACGGCCGGCTCTACTACTGCTCGCACAGCAAGGAGATCGGCAGCTGTCTGGACGATTCGCCGCGGGAGATCTACTACGACCCGAGCAACCTCGAGTACCGAAAACGGGACCTGCAGCAGGCCGAGTGCCGGCACTGCCCCCCGTACACGCGGACGCGCTGGGAGATCGAGAAGGACCTGCCGCGGACATTGTTGGAGATGACGAGACATCGGTTTGGCCGATTCGGCCAAAAGACCTAATCCGACTCTCGGTTTTGGTTGCGCGGTTGTCTTTTCTTCAACGGCGCCTCGACTCTGATCGTTACCGGCCAGCCTTCGAACTGGGCAGCGTCGCCCTCGGTGATATCTGCGTTCCACGGCCAGCACTCGAAGCGCACGGTCCGTTCCCGCTTGTTGAGTCTCACGATCCCGAATCCGTCGCGAACGAACTCCCGCCCGATCACCCCGAACGAGTCCCTGCGCCCCCGCTCGGCATTCCAGGACTCGACCTCGGCCTGGGAGACCGTCGGATTTGCCACCGCAAGCACGCGCATCGGATTCCCGAATCTGTCTGTGAAGTCGCCGACGTAGTTCGGTGCACCGTCGGGGTGGTTCTCGCCCGGCCACGCGGGGTCGAACCACCGCCGGAACTTGTTGGCGACGGGCGGAACAGTGAACATGTAGACGCCGTCGGTGGGCGTGTCGATCCCCGCCCGCACAAGCGTGGCCAGATGGGTATCGCCGGCAAC
This sequence comes from uncultured Thermoanaerobaculia bacterium, assembly GCA_964408845.1. Lineage (GTDB taxonomy): Bacteria > Acidobacteriota > Thermoanaerobaculia > Thermoanaerobaculales > Sulfomarinibacteraceae > Sulfomarinibacter. The sequence continues at coordinate 21,238 of CAYPBC010000001.1, read as the reverse complement.
AACGACGGCCCCGGCCACGCGCAGGGACTTCAATGCGCGACGACGCCCTTCGACCGGCGCCGCATTAGTATCCCTACTCCCGCCGAGACCACCGCCCGCGTAAGTCAGAATGGACCCAAAGTTGGTCTGGCTCACGCATACCTTGAGGTCCTGGTTTTCCCAGTCCTCGGCCCACTCGGCCAAAAACCGCTGCTGTCGATCACCGAGCAAGACTGGCCGGTCTCCGTCATACCCCGGTGGCGTCTTGAACTTGCGGTCCTCGATCACCGCGAATCCAACCCCCCCATATTCGAAACCCGTGTAGTAGACGGTGATCCCCTGCTCGACGGGGGTCGGATCGTACGGGTCAGGGTCGTGCCCACATTGCACCCTTTGGACCATGTTCACGAACGCGGGCCCCTGCAGGTATCCGCCGAGCGCCACATCGCGGGCTGTGTTGCGCTTTCCGCCCCAACCCCAGATGTTGCTTTGGTAGACGTCGTGGTCGTCCACCTGAAGAATTGCCGGCATCTGCCGCGTCAGCTCACCGAAGGCCCAGCACCAGTAGTACCAGCGGTTCATGTAGTCCAAGATGAGTGAAGAGGAGTCGCCTGCCGTGGGGTTCCCCGAATCGTAGATCTGGTCGCCGGTGAAGAAGAGGATGTCGGCGCCCAAGGCCAGGGTGTTCCTGACGATATCCTCGTGTGGGAACCAGAGGTTCTCCTTGATCCACCGGCTTTCGGGGAGTCCATAGCCCTTGCTCCCCCAACTGAAGTCCGCGGGAATACCCATGATCATCATGCCGGTGTAGGCCGCCATCACCACCTCATCCTGATCGGTGGGAGGTTTGCCAATCACCCCGGAGTATCTATGGGTTGCGCCCTCGCCATCACGATACACCACGCGGAAGTCCCATGCCCTCGAATCGTCCCAATCCTCGCAGCGAAACAGGGCGGTCCATCCCGGAATGACGATCTGCGCGGACGCCACTTCCTGCCACGTGTGGTCAGTCCCGCTGAGTCTTTTCTGCAGGGTGGCTTCCAGAGGTTCCCCCTCGCCCAGCAAGACAAATTGAGCGGAGAGCTTGAGGGTTTTGTCGGCGAGGCTGTACAGGGTGCTTGCGACCGGACCGAAGGCCCTTTCCGGGTGGACCGCGACCTTGGCGCCGCCGGCTCTGAACTCGTCGAACCAGAACTGTGCGGCCTCTCCCTCTGACTTCGGGTGGGCAAAGAGACCGATTCCCCCGAGAATGTCCGCTTCAGGAACCCCGCGAAGGGTCTTTTCATCGATCAGGCGTCCCGTTATGAGATCGGTCGCCGACAACCTGAGATCAAAGAGGCCATCACCTGCAGGCGTCCCGCGCAGGTCGAGCCGCACATCCTCGTCCGCCGTGCGCTGGTGTTGAGCCGCGTCGCCGTCTGCCTCGAGCGAGGAGGCTCTGTAGAACGTCCGTGTGTCTTCGTTATTGTCGAAGAACTCGACCCCTCCGATGAGCTTGTAGGCTGCCAGGATGCCCCCGCCGGGGCCGGGATTGTGGTGGACCATCGCGGCGCGTTTGTGGTCGAGCTCTCCACCTCCGACGCCGAAGATGATGCCGCTCCATCCCCGGTGGTTGTTCTCGGCCACCAGGCCGAGGCGCACGGAGATGTGAAAGCTCTCCGCTCCTGGTGCGATTTCCCGGGTGATGCAATGTGCCGTGCGCAGCGGCTGGCGCCGGCTAGTTGCAAGACAGACGAGCCGGCCGCCGGTTACCTGCCAATCCTGGACCCGGTTGGCCCAAAAGTCCGGTCCAACCCAATACCTTTGGACATCCAGCGGCCAGTCGTACACGAGTGGGGGCAAATCTGCGGTGACCAAGGCGCTCTTCGTGGGCCCAACGTAGGGTTTCTTCGAGGAGCTACTCGCACATCCCGCTGAGGCGAGCAGGAGAGCCGCTCCGACGCCGAGGCAAATTGTTCTTGAGATCTGCATTGACCACTGTCCTCCGATAGACGCCGTCGCAAGGCAAGACAGCTTAGGAAAGATAACAGAAGCGGAAAATCCACCCCCTCTGCTGTGGGGTGGTACCCACTGCTAAACTCGACTGGGACAATGACGGAGATTCTCATCACCAATGCGTACAGCGCTAGCAATCGGGGGGATGCAGCAATCATCCTCGGCATGGCGGAGAGTCTGCGCCGCACCGAGGTTTTTCGGGAGGCGGAGATCCGGGTCTCGTCGGCCGACTACCCAGCCGACACGGCGCGCTATCCCGTGCAGGTGCTTCCGTCCTTTCACTCGCTCAAGAACAGGTTTTCGAGCAGCTCGAGTGTCAATTCCCTGTACTTCCTCGTCGTGTTGCTGCCTTTGAGCCTGCTGTGGGCCATCGCCTGGCGGCTGGGGGGGCTCGACCTTTCGCTCCCCTGGCCTCTTCGCGAGCTGATGCGGGCCTACGCCCGTGCGGATCTGGTGGTTGCGGCCGGCGGGGGTTACCTCTACACGACCTCGGCGATCCACGGCAACGTGGTGCTGCTGATCACCGTCTACAGCTTCTTCTTCGGAGTACTGCTCGGCAAGCCGGTCTCTCTCTACGCCCAGTCCATCGGCCCCTTCGCCGGCACGTTGCAGGCATGGATCGTGCGCCAGGCGCTCTCCAGGGTGCGCTTGGTGGAGGTTCGAGAGGGTGTGTCGAGGCGGCTGCTGGATGGCTGGCATCTGCCGACACCGGTTCAGAACGCGACCGATGCCGCCTTCCTTCTCGAGGCGTGCCCGCCCGACGGAGGCCTCGGAATCGTTGGCACGAGAGGCAAGCCCACGATCGGTATGACGGTCAGGAAGTGGTTTCGGAATCCCGACCAGCAGGTGGAGTACGAGCGAACCATGGCGTCATTCGTGGACTGGCTGGTCGAGGAATGGGGTGCCGAGGTCGTTTTCCTGCCCCAGGTCACGTACGCAGAGGGCGAGGACGACGACCGGGAGGCGGCCCGCAGCGTGGTCGCCTCGGTGGCTCGCCACGACCGGGTCCGGATTGTGGAGGACGAGCTGGGCCCGGAGGAGATCAAGTGGCAGTGCGGCCGGATGGATTATTTCGTTGGCACGCGCATGCACTCCAACATCTTTGCCCTGTCGCTCGGAGTGCCGACCGTAGCTATCGCCTACCAGCCAAAAACCCGGGGCATCATGGCGGCTCTCGGTCTCGAAGACTTCGTGGTTCCCATCGAGGACCTCTCGCTGGAGACGCTCACGAATCGGTTCGAGGCGTTATCCCGAGATGAGGCGAAGATCCGCGAGCATCTGCAGGAGGTTCTCCCTGAGGTCGAGGAGAGTGCGGCGCTCGCCGGCAGCCTCATCGCCGAGGACTTCCTCAGCATTTCGCCCAACCCTGATATGGCCGGCGGCAATTCGAACTTACGGGCCGAGCGATGAACGAGCATCGCCAGGCGCATGCGCGCATGGGGGACGGCGAACGGGGGCCGGCTCATCCTCGCGTAAGCGTGGTCATTGTTACCTACGACGATCTCGACAACCTCGTCGGTTGCCTGCAGTCACTCGCGGAGCAGGACTACCCGGCGGCGACGACCGAGGTCGTGGTGGTGGATGACGGCAGCACCGACGGCACGGCCGATGTGCTCCGAAATGAGTTTCCGGGCATGAGGGTGATCAGCAAGTCCAACGAGGGCGCTGATGTGTCGCGGAACCGCGGGATCGAGGAGAGCACGGGCGAGATCATCGCCTTCATTGACTCGGACTGTACAGCGTTCCCGGACTGGCTGGCGCGGATGACCGAGCGGCTGATCGACGAGCCCAACACCGTGATCGGCGGCAGGGTGCTGCACCGCGGGAGCTTCTGGCAGCGTTTGACCGGTATTGCCGACTTCGGTGAGTACCAGGGTCTTCAACTCAAGGAGGTTCGTGCCATCCCAACCTGCAACATGGGCCTGACGCGGACGGTTCTGGGTGGGGTGCGATTCGATCCGCGTCTCGCCCGCGCCGGCGGGGATACCCTCTTCGCCGAGACGCTGCGCCGGAAGGGCGCGAAGCTGATCTACGATCCTGGAGTCGCCGTCGTCCACCGGCCGTCGGTGGAGATGAAGGATCTGCTGGACAGGGCGAAACGCTATGGCAGGAGCTTCGTCGAAGCGCGGAAGATCGAGCCTTCGATACGGTATGCGGCGTTCGTTCGCGCCGGCGTCCCCGGCGTGATCGCGGCGACCCTTGGCCGGACGCTGCTGGATTGGCAGCGGCTCCTCCGTCACCGGCGGGTGGCGGGGTTCAGCCTCCTGGAGGTGCCGGCGGGAATGCTCGTTCTCTTCCTGCGGCGCGTGGCTTCCCTGCCCGAAGCCGTCAGGGCTCTTCGCGCGAGCGACAACGGGTGACTCGAAACGTCGAGCCCGGTTGCTTCCTTCCCCAAGAAAGAGTCCCGCAGTCCCCAAGCCGGCTCCCAGGCAGGGTGGTAGACTCTCTCTCTGAGAGGAACCGGAAAATGACATTCCTGGCCACCATTCGGCGTTTAAATCCAAAGTATGAAAGAACAGAAGAAGATGTCGCAAACAGACTCTTTGGGTGAATCGCCTCTGAACCGAGTTGACGGGTTACACCCTTACTTGAGATCGTTTTATCAAAGAGCTTCAAGAAACCCGGGTATTCACGGAAGAGTGTTCATAGTTGGTGGAACCGAACACGAAGCATTAGCCTGTCTCGCATTGGGTGCAGAAGATGTGATCGTGGCAAATCCCTGGTTTGCTGAGCCCTGGTATCAAACAAAGATTCAAGAGTTTAATAACCCTCATGTCCGCCTTTACGGGTCGTTTGCTGAGGATGTCGATATCAAGACCGGGTGCATTGACATCGTCCTTAGCACGTGCGTGATTGAACACATCCTGAACATCCCTTCGGTCCTCGACAAGATCGCCGAATTGCTCAAACCTGGTGGTAGGGCGCTTATCCACGGCGGGCCCGTATGGACTGGTTCGAAAGGCCACCACTTGTGGACTGTTGCGGAGGATGGGACCAGGTATTTCTTTAATGGAAGTGGCGACGAACAGCCGGTGAATGCCTGGGAGCATCTCCAATTCTCACCTGTTGAGTTCCACGAACGACTTGTCGAGCGCTGCGTTCCACCAGATCACGTGAAGAAGATTGTAGAACACATCCATTTTTCGAAAAATCTGAACCGTCTTTCACCTTCGGATATCGAAGAGATGGCCATTGCCTCGAAATTGCGCTGTGTATCCTTTAAGCGAATCTACGATGAGACACCGGACGAGGACACCTTGCGGGCACTCTCAGAGGAGTTTTCGATAGCTGATTTGAGCACTTGGGCGATAGAATTTATTCTTGAAAAGACGCCTGAAGACGCCAGAGCGAGGTCGTAACGTGGCACGGCATCGCTGAGGCGTTTACCCCGGCGTCTGTCCTTCGGGCAGATTGCAGATCACCGAGCGAAGCTTCTGGCTCGCGTTCCGCCCCAAGCGGTCGACGACCTCGATCTCGACCACCATGTCCTCCCCGACCAGACCGCGGATCTTGGATCTGACGGCCTCGCACTCGACCGCGTCGTGGCCATCGGGCATCGTCATTCGCACGGTGAGGCGATCGAGCGACTCCTGGATGATTTGCCATCGAGCGACGCCGATTGCGTGATCCAGAATGAGGAAGAAGGGGTGCGGGGTCAGCTTCCGCCCCGACCCCAAAACTACGTAATCGCCGGCGCGGCCCTGGATCGAGTCCATCAGAGGAAAGCCTCGTCCACAGACGGGCTGTCGGCTGGAGATGCGGGCGACGTCACCCTGGTCATAGCGGATGAACGGCATGGTGAAATTGCTGAGGTTGGTGATCAGCACGGTGGCGTCCTCTCCCGGCTCTGCCGGCCGCCCGTCCTTGACGAACTCGACGATCACAGTGTCGAGGCCGATGTGGTATCCGGGGCACCGAGGACACTCCCAGGCAATGACCGAGCCCGCTTCCTCCGAGGCGTAAATATCGACGACCTGACAGCCGAGCGTCGAGGTCAGCAGCTCGCGGGCCACATCGTCGAGCACACCGGAGGTGCTCATTACCAGAGGAACGTGGATGTCCGTCGTGCCGGTGTGACGAAGGGCGTCAGCCAGCAGCTTCAGAGTCAGCGAGTACCCGTGGATCAGGTGGGGCCGCCATCGCCGGAGCCCGTCGATCCACACCTCGGGGTCATCGCGGGAGAATAGCATCTGCCGGCGGAAGATCCCGAGGCGTTCGTACCAGGATTTCTGACTCAGGGACTCGGGTCTGGACTGGAAGTACGTCAACCGGTGCCAGGGTCGCAGACCCCACCCAATGTAAACCCGTAGGAAAGAGGGGTTGAAGACCGAGCGGTCGCTGCGGCGGGAGATGATCTGAAGCGGCACTCCGGTGGAGCCGCTGGTGTGGGTCCTGATGCAGGTCGAGAGATTGGCGCCCCGCGCAACGAGATCGCTCTCCGGCAGCGGCTGGATGTCCTCGCGCCTGACGATGGGCAGGCGCTGAAGGTCGTCGAGGCCGACGATCTCATCCACCGCGATGCCGGCCTCGTCGAAGAGACGGCGGTAGAAGGGAACGTTGTTGTAGGCATGGCGCAACAGCCGGCGCAACTTGGCCAGCTGTCGCCGTTCGAGCTCTTCGCGGCTGCGCCACTGGCTACCGGCCAACCGCGACAGGCTGAACACACCGTACATCGTCCCCTCAATCTCGGAACCGGCAAGCCCCGTCTCTCGGTGTATTCTAGCCGGTGTTTCTCACCGGGAGCGTCGATCGGCAGCGGTGGCGGCTTCGTGGGGCCCCTGCTAGAATCCCCTGAACGGAGATCGTATTGTTATTCAGCGAGGTATTCCCAGGATTCGTCGAGCAGGCCGCACAGGTCGGCTCGAGTACCCCGATCGGCGAGCGGGAGACGCTCGAGTTGCTGGAGAAGGCGGGCAACCGCGAGAGCCTCGACGGCCAGGAGATCGTTTCGTTGCTGAACGGCCTGTCTAAACCCGCTAACGCGCGCACGGTGCTGGATTTTTCAAAGGGGTATGCGAGACCTCGTGAGGACGACATCCTGCTCCTGCCGCCCCTCTATTTGTCGAGCATCTGCGAGAACAAGTGCTCCTACTGCGATTTCTCAACGGGCAACGGCCTGCGCCTGAACCACGCGGAGTTTCGCGAGGAGGTGGATGCGCTCCTCGGGATGGGTTACCGCAGCATCGAGCTGGTGAGCAGCCAGGATCCGGAACTCTTCGTTCGCGAGGATTCTACTGACCCGGACGACCAACGCTTTGACGTCGCCAACACCGCGCGGTATTTCGAAATCCTCGGTGGGCAGCTCGCCGACGTGGGCGGCGGGATGATCACCAGCAACATCCCGCCAGTCTGCACGCCGGGGTTCGAGGAGTTAAAGGCCTCAGGCCTCGACTGCTTTCTGGCCTGGCTCGAGACCTTCGACCCCGGCCAGTACTCCCGGCTCCACGTGAACACCGGCCCGAAAGGAAACCAGAGCTTCAGGTTGGACTCTTTCGACCGAGCCAAAGAGGCGGGTATCGAGCATGTCGCCGGAGCATTTCTGAAGGGGCTTCATGACTGGCGCAAGGAGGAGGTGATCCTCTATCTCTTCGACCAGTACCTGAAATCGCGGTGGGGACGAGGTTTCTCGATCATCGGCAGCCCACGGGTCAAGGGTCGCTTCCTGGGCTCGATGACGATCAGGGAGCACGCAGTGTCCGACGAGGAGTACGAGCTGAACATCGCCCTCGACAGGGTGCTTTTCGACGGAGCACTTTGGCTGCAGACCCGCGAGACTTTCGAGTTCAACCGGCATCTGATCAACACCTACGGAGGGGGGGTGGTGCTGACCCTGACGTGCTGCACCGCTCCCGGAGGCTACTCGAAGCCCGCACAGGGCAAACCTCAGTTTCCAGTGTTCAAGCAGAACTTGGAGGGGGCGGCCTTCATGCTCGAGGAGGACGGGTTCAGGGTCCGCTTCGCCTGGGACAGCGGGGATCTGACGGCCTGCCAACGAATGAGCAGCGGATTACCTGGTTGAAAACGGGCTTGGCAGCGCGATCGATCGATCCGCGGAATCTGGAATATCGGCTCGCGATCAGCCCTGTTCAGCCTCGGCATGCCGCCCGAGCGCGACAACGATCAGCCGGCGAAGATCCGAAAAGAGTTGAGGTTGCATGCGGGACATGGTGACCAGATAAGCCACCAGGCCTGTCAGGAGACAGATCGCAAGCGACAGCACACCGTGCGCAGGAAACCACCGTCGGCCGAGGAATCGCAGCGCCAGAACCACCACCGCGAACACTCCGCTGCCGATGAGCGGCTGTCCCAACGAGCGCAGGAGATCGGAGAAGCGAACGGAGATCAGTCTCGTCACCAGGTACAGATTGACAGGCGCCAAGATACACGCTGCCAGGGACTCCACGACGCAGACCGCGAGAAGGCTCTCCCGGGCCGCCATCAGCAGGAGCGGGACTGTGATGAAAAAACGAAGTGCAGTGAACCGAATAAGCACGTCGGGCCGGCCGGTCGCAACGTAGACAGGCCACGCGAAGACCAGCGGAGTCATGAATACGAAGGGAGCCAACGCCCTGACGAGGGGAATCATGCTCACCCACTGGGGACCGAAGATCACGGGGATGATCAGGTCCCCCAAAAGCAGCAGCACCGCGGCGACCGGCGCCGTGAGCAGACAAACGTAGCCCGTCATCTTGAGGTACCACACGCCCAGTTGTCGGAGATCCTCCTGTTCCCGGCAGAAAGCCGGCAGGGCCACTCGGTTGCTCGTTTCGGTCAGGCTGCTGGTCGGCCCGTGGACCACCCGATTCGTGAACTCGTAAAAGCCCAGCGGCACTACTCCGAGGAACCGTCCGACAAAAACCCGACTTGCGGATTCGATGAGATAGCTGAGGTTGGACGCCGACCAGAGTCCGACTCCGAACCGGAGCATCTGGCGGGCCACGGGCCAACTCCATACACGGGTCGGACGCCAAGGGGTTGTCACCCACCAGAGCACAGCCGCCAAAACGGCGCCGAGTACCATCCCGAATACCAGCGCCCATACGCCGAAACCCTTGGCGGCCAGCAAGACTGCCACACCCGCAGTCACCAAGGTCTCGGCGAGAAGGACAAATGTCTGCCGACGAAAGTCGAGGGCGCGAACAGTCAGCGATCGCTGCACGGCTCCACCAGCCTCGACCAGGAGCCTCAGCGCCATGACGTTGACGACCAGGGCCACCCTTTCGTCGTTGAAAAACCAGGCAGCGAGGGGGGAAACCGCAAGAACAAGGGCGAAGGTCAGCACCGCGAGCCCGATGTTGAGGAAAAAATAGGCGTTGGCGGCTTCTTCCAGGTCTGCCTTGCGCTGGACCAGAGCACCGTGGAGCCCAAGCTGCTTGACGCGTCCCGCAAGAATGAGCATCAGCGAGGCGACGGCGATCAGGCCGAAATCTTCGGGCGACAGGAGCCGCGCCAGAAACACGATGAGCAACATCTGGATCGACTTTTGCGACAGCGATCCGATGGCAACCCACTTGGCCCCCGTGATCGCCAGCGTCGAGGTCTTGTCCTGCAGGTCTTTCCGTTTTCGTAGCGGAACCTGAAGATCGCTCATTTCAGGTCACAGGTAGATTCTGCACATTTCAGGGGTATTGCACGGACCCCCGATCTTGTGAAACTCACTGCGCGTCAACGCCTTCAGAATCTCTCGTCTTCTTTCGCTTTCCACGACCTCCCGCACGGTCTGTTGTCTCAGATCTCCAAGAATGATCTCGAACTCGAAATCCGCGCAGCAGAGATAGACCTGGCCCGACGGTGCTACGAACAGCCCACGTTCGATCTTGTCCAACATCCGGCAAGATCTCGGAAAGACGCGGCGCTGAATCCGTCGAGCAACCTGCCGAAGGGAGGTCCGCTCCCTGCCTGGATCCTGGCCTTCAACCCACAGAGTGACGACCGAACGCTCCGGAACGACGCCCCGAGACCGCCAACGCTCCACAATCTGGTCAAAATCATCGATCGAATCCACCAGATGGTCGGGAACGTGAATCGGATCTCGGCCGAGAACCCGCCTTACCGTGTCAACGTAGTGATGGAGAGTGAGGGCCTGGATGCGAAATTCCGTCGGGCTCCGGAGCGCCTCTTTGCGAGCCAGAAAATGCTGGATATTAGGCTCCACACGTTCCAATTCGAGGCCCTTGACGGCTCGATAAGCCTCCGGTGTCGCCCCATCAATATTGGTGATCACCTTGTCAAGAAGGCCCTCTTGAAGCACCGCATCGATCAAGTCCGGCTTGAAGGTGCGAAAGTTGGTGAACATCCTGACCATCGCCTGGCTCTTGGACCGAATGAGGCGCAAGATCTCCAATACCTGTGGATTCAGGAAGGAATCACCATTCTCGCCAACATCGATAGAAACGATGTCGTAGACCGCGGACTCGTCCAGAATCTTCCCGACGAGGTCCGGCGGCATGAAAGGTGGCTGATGTTTCCGGGCGTGGGGCCTCGGGCAGAAAACGCAGTCGGCGCTGCAAACAGCCGACAACGTGAGGCTCAAGCTGTCGATCTGATTCATTTGGTTTTGCTCTCCCCATAGCCTGAAACACGGTTCCGCGTCCGCCGCAGCCAACGGATTCCCCCATCAGCCATGTTTGCACACCAGAACGAACCCCAGCCCCGGTCAGCGGTTGCGGCCGAGGAAGTTTTTCCAGCCGTGATCAAATCCAGGTAACTGTCGTTGAGGCGCCCGGCCACCCGGTCAAACGAGAATTGCTTCACCTTGTCACGTCCTCTGGCTGCCAGCGCATCCCGCAGTCCCTCATCTGCCCAAAGCTCTTTCATGTTTGAAATCAACTCATCGCGACCGTCAAATAACCTGGCCTCTCGCGGCGACGCGATTCCAGTTTCTGCGCCCGAGTGCGAGATGATCACGGGCAATCCGCAAGCCATCGCTTCGACCGTCGTCAATCCGAAGGTCTCGTTCTCCCGCGTGGGGTTGACGAATACATCGGCAGCGCTGTAGTAGGCGGGCAGCTCGCTGTTCGGCACAGCCCCGATGAAATGGAAACGATCAGAGACCCCCAGGCGAAAAGCTTCCCTCATGAGCTCCTCTCGCACGGGACCCGTACCGACAATGACGAAGATCGCATCCTCGATTTCGATAAGGACTTCTGGAGCGGCTTGGACGAGGTCATCGGCGCCCTTTTTTCTGGTCATTCTTCCCACGAAGAGGAATACGAAATGCCCTGCGAAACCGAGACGAGCCTTGGCATCCGCCTTGTCAATCGGCCGAAACCGATGCAGGTCGATGCCGACCGGCAGAATTTCCAGATCACCAAGATCGAGTTGGGGACAGAGCCGCCTCAGGTCGCGAGCCGTCTTCGCGCTCGGCACAAAGACCCTGTCCGAGCATTTCAGGAGGGCCGAGATCTGCCGACGCTTTACCGTACTTTCCGCAGTTCTGTAGAGACTAGTCAGCCGGCCTTCCGCGAGGTTGATATCCGGTGGATTGGCTGCGTGCACCGTCGTCACGATCGGAATCCGCCGCTCCTTCATCGCAATCGCCGTGCCGGAGTGGGAATGAATGTGGACTACGTCGGGAGAGAAAGTCGAGCGCAGCCGCGTGTAGGCGCCCACCAGGCTGAGATGATAGCTGAAGGGAACACCGTCACGGAGGGCAGGACCGACATAGGAGATAGACCCGCTCGACGGCGCTTCGCTCGCACCAGCGGGGATTGCTGTCAACGTGTGAACGCTGTGACCTCGACTCGACAGATCCCGTTTGAGAAGGGCCAGGTGCGTCACGATACCGCCCTCGATCCTGTGTTCGGGCGTAGCAGATGAAATGAGGAGTACCTTCAATTGATCAACCCTACCATATCAATGGATGCCGTTTAGGATGTCCGGCATTGTCTGTTAAGATGAAGCGTCCTAAAGAAGAAAGATGGGGATCTCCCTGGACCGCAGCGAGACCTTTTGCCATCCTCTTGAAAAGGGCACGATGTCGCACCCGGAGAGCTCAATGGACTTTACAGTATCCGCAAGATATCACCACCCAATGGAGATCGTTGATTTATTCAAGAGATACGATGCTCTTCCTCTATTGAGGCGAGTATTCGGTTCTCTTTTTGAGTCACCGCTCAACGGAGGACGGCCCCGCAGCCTATGCAATCCGTATCCTATGGAGGTGATTGATCAACTGAATGATATTGGAATAGGATACTCGTTTACCCTGACGAATATCACCGTCGCCACGGAGTATCTGGAAGATTCTCACACCAATAAGATCCTGAAGCGTTACGAACGACCGGTAAACGGCGTCATCGTGGCGAACGACCAGATCGCTCAATATATTCGGGATACGTACCCCAAATATCAGCTCCGTGCTTCATGCATTTACAATTACCTCAAGCCGGATGAAATCAACGATGCCTGTGAGGTTTTTGACGAAGTATGCTGCTTCCCGGAGGTCAATGACAATGAGGAGACACTTCACGCTATCAAGAGCCCAGAGAAAGTAGTCCTTTTTGCAACGTCAGTTTGCCTCAATCTGTGCGGAAAAAATCGAGTTCATCACTACTATATTTTGGGTCAGGACCACATCGCTTTCTATAACCACAAAAAGTACGGAATCTCGTATAAGGAACGCGACTATTTCAATCCCAAAATGCCATGGTGCGTTGCTGAAAAAAGTAAACCCAAGATGCACGACATTCATCGGCTCGGTGAAATGGGATTCTCCACCTTCAAGATCACACAGCCTGATTTATTCGAAAGCGCCTACTTCAGGAACGAAGACGCCGGCGCCACCGTAAAATGGCACACACATCCTCTGAATCCTGTACGCATGGGAAGAATTCGGTAACGTGCGTCTCCGGTTGGTTCAGGTTGAACCCGTTCCCATCCCCGTCCCCGTACCCGGATCTCGTCACGTGTCGAGTGAAGGTAAACCGCTCCATGGCGACTAGTTAGAAATCTGGTCCGAAAGGCATCTCGGCATCGGGAACGCGGACGGGGACGAATTGCCCGTCAGGCTGACTCAAGCGGAGACGCACGTTCGGTAATTTCAGGTCGCTCGAAAAAATGACAACCGATTTTGCCCGCCCTTCTCGCTGCCTCGCTTCGCGACGTGGTGAGAGTGGCGGGTTAACCTGCATATCTCACCGGGTGCCGTGGCGAGGGTGGCGAGGTGCCGTGTCCAGTGGTGTTTTCGACCCGAGGGGCGCGGAGGCGTACTTGACGGTACGTCGCGAGCACCCCGAGGCGAGAAAACGACGCTGGAGGCGGTGCATCGCCGGCCGCAAGCCGGCAGCTGGTGAGATATGCAGGTTAAAGCTGCATTTCGACCGCCTTGGCATGGATAAGTTCGAACACCGCCTTGATGAACTGGGAGTCAAGGCCCATTTCCCTGGCGCGCGCCAAGTGGTCTTCCAGAAGGTCTTCCCACCGGTGGAGTTGCAATACCGGAATGTGATGCTGGCGCTTGATCCGGCCAATATCCTCAACCAGACTCAGGCGCTCCGCTAAATCGAGAATAATCCGGCGGTCCACTTCATCAATCAACGATCGAATCCGCGCGATGTCGGCGTCGGGCGGCCGATCACCGGTTCCGGCCTTTCTCACCCGCAAAGTCCGCAGCAACGTCGACAGCGATTCAGGGGTAATCTGTTGTTTCGCGTCGCTCAGGGCTCGATCAGGATCACAGTGAGTCTCGATCATGAGACCATAAATTCCCAGATCCAGAGCCATTTGAGCAACTTGTCCCACGAGCTTCCGATCACCGGCGATATGGCTCGGGTCACAGACCAGAGGGAGATTCGGGAGCCGGCGTTTCAGTTCAATGGGGATTTGCCAGTTTGGTTGGTTCCGGTATTGGGTCTCGTGGTAAACCGAAAACCCCCGGTGGATGGCGACGATCTTCCTTATTCCGGCCTGGTACATCCGCTCTATTGCTCCGAGCCACAGGCCCAGCTCCGAGCTGACAGGATTCTTGACCATCACCGGCAGGTCACAGCCCCTCAACGCGTTAGCGATCTCCTGTACAAGGAACGGGTTCACCGTCGTTCTCGCTCCAACCCAGAGAACGTCTATGCCACCCTCCAGACACAGCTCCACATGCTTGGCGCAAGCCACTTCGGTGGTGACCTTCAGCGATGTCTCCTCTTTGACCGCCTGCAGCCAACCCAGCCCGGCTTCCCCCACCCCCTGAAAAGAGTCCGGGCGTGTTCGAGGCTTCCAAAGACCGGCCCGAAATACCCTGACGTGGGGGACTTCGGCAATCTGGCGGGCGGTGGACAACACCTGCTGCCTTGACTCGGCACTGCATGGCCCCGCGATCACCCACGGCGCCGGATCGTCCACCGGAAACCATTCTGAGAGAGGCTGGATTTCGCTCGTCATCGTCTGGGAGACCTTACCCCTTCCCGCACTCGCGCCTTGCCCCCGCCTTACAGGTACCCTAGAGCCGCGAGGCGCCTCCGCATCTCCTCGTCGTCGGTCGTCATCGGCCGTTCCCCGTCCTGCTCGTACCTGGCGGCCTCGCGAACCACCAGGGAATCATGGTCCTCCACCAAACCGCGAAACTCGCCGGCCTTCTGCGGCTGCTCGCCGACGAGGTTGGTGCGCTCGCCCGGGTCGCGTTCGAGGTCATAAAGCTCCTCGCTCGGACCCTCGTCGTCCCGGATGTACTTCCAGCTGCGCCCGCGGCAGGAGACGATGCGGTGAGTGTCCGGAACCCCGGTCCGGCTCAGCCGTGCGCCGCCGTGCATCGCCTCGCTGAAGACGTGGGCGGCACCGGCGGCTGAGTCCCCGCGCAGCAGGGGCAGAAAGCTCGATCCCAGGAAGGTCTCTGGAGCCTCGATCTGGAGAAGATCCAAGAGGGTGGGCGCCAGGCCGAGCAGCTCCACCTGCTCGCGGATGACTCGGGATGACTCCAAATCAGGATCCCGGAGGATTAGCGGGACCCGGAGCAACTCGTCGTGGAGATCGGGTCCGTGCGCCCAGCGGCCGCGCTCGCCGAGCTGCTCCCCGTGGTCGGAGGTGACGGCGACTACGGTGTCGCTCTCGAAACCGAACCCTCCGAGTCCCTCGAGGAAATCCCCGATGAACCCGTCGACAAGCTCGACCCGGCAGTCGTACAGGCGGCGCAAGGCGCTCGCTGCCGGTTGCCGGCGTCCCCCCAACATCCCCGCCATGCCCCGGAGATAGGACAGCCGGTCGCGCCACGTCCGCTCGCCGGGCAGGGGTTGATAGGGGTAGTGGACATCCATGTAGTGCAGCCAGAGAAAGAAGGGAGCTCTCTGGTCGGCGAGCCAGGCCAGCGCCTGCTCGGTGATGAGATTCCCCGTGAGGTACTGACCGCCCTCGGCCAGTACCGCGGCCTGAAAGAGCATGAGGAAGCCGAGGTTTCGCCGACCCATGGCGTCATGGAGAGACTTCTTCGCTGCAGCCCAGGGTCCCTTCCTCACCCGTGACCCCCTGCGGTCGTGCACATCCCAGAAGTCGATGAACAGGTCGAAGCCCCTGTCGTACCCGGTCTCGCGGGTGAGGAAGGGGTTGGAGGGGTTGAAGCCGGCCGTCGCGTACCCGGCGAGGCGGGTCGCCTCCGCCAGGGTGGCGGCGCCCGCCGGCAGGCCCTTTCGCTCGCCGGCCACCAGGGGGTAGAGTGAGCACATGATCGAGGGGAAGGATGCTTGGGTCCGGGGCCCGTTCGAAATCACCTGATCGAAGAGGATTCCCCGCTCGGCGAGCGAGTCCAGGTGCGGCGTGGAGGCGCCCGCCGAGCCCGTGCAGCCGAGAGCGTCGCGGCGAAGCGCGTCGACCGTGATGAGGACGAGGTTCTTCCTTTTCATCGTGATTTCATTCCCAGGCTGACATTGCCGTCGCCTTTCACGTCGAAGTCCCTCTCTCCGGGTTTGGTGTCAATGGCTGCTGACGTCGCCGAGCGTAGTGTACTCCGGCACCACTGGAGTGGTATTTGGTCGCCGGTGCATCCACCCTGCCTGCACTTCGCTTCCTCAACATACATAAGAGTATTCCTAGGTCGCGAAGCACAGGCAGGAAGGCGCCTCGGCGCCCTCGATACTCCACACCAATTATGACGGGCACACTGGCAGAAGGCAGCTGCAGGCTCCCAGCAGCGGATCTTGAGAATCGAGCAACGTACTCGGGTGCTAATATCCCCTTGGAGTTCGGTCCCTGCAAAGCAGCATCTCTGGAGGGAGGAGGAGTCGGAGTGATCTGGGGATCAGAGTTGTTGACCGGCAAGGTTCGTTCTCGTCGCGGGTGCACCGCGATGGGTGTTTCGAGATCCCCTATCCCGCTGATCGCCCCAGCTTCGCACAACGCCTCAGCGAGGCCGGCTACTCCACAGGCTTCTTCATCGCCAACACAGAAAAATGAAGTGGAGCTTTCCGAGGACACTAAGGAGCGGCTCCGGACGCTGGACTACCTCGATTAAGATGTCAGCCGGAGGAAGTTTCGAGATGCGCGTAGACTCCACGAGCGAGATCTTCGATCGGCACTCCAATCTACACCGGCCGGTGTGTGGCGAAGGCTGAGGTCCAGAGATGGCGACCGATCCCCTCTGCGATTACCTGTTCATACTCAATCCGGGAAAATGCGGCAGCACCTGGCTGGCCAAGGCGCTGTCGGTCCGGCCCTTCCTCGCCCCCCCAGGCGAGCTCGATTTCATTTTCTTTCTCGAGTTCCCGCTCGAGAAGCAGTGGAATCGGAGGACGGCCGACGACCCCGCGTTTCTTCGAGTCCGAGAGAACGCCACGCTGAGCCCGCTCGACAAGCTGAGAGAGCTCTACCGTCTCCAGCGGGAGCGACACCCCGATCTCAAGATGCTCATCGACAAGTCACCATCCAACGTCCTCGCCTTCCCTCGGTACTACGATGTCTTTCGAGATTCCCGTATCGTCATCATGTACAGGGACCCCCGAGACATTTTCGTATCGCTCCAGTTCTTCCACCAGCAGGTGCTCGGGGACAGCGAGCCAAACGAGCAAATCGGCGATAGTGAGTACCTGCGGCACTGGTCGTACCTGTGGCATGCGGTGAAGAACTGCCGGGCGACCCTGGAGTGCGAAAAGCTCTTGCGAAGAGCGAAGATCCCGCATCTGCGCCTGACGTACGAGCACCTGATCGAGGATTTCGAGGCCACCGTGCGCCGGGTTCTCGAGTTCAGCGGTCTCGGCCTGACCGACGCGGACCTGGTTCAATCGCCGGGGGCCGACGAACCGAGGCCTCTCGCCGAGCACCTGGAGCGGGCGAAAACCGTCCGCCCTCTTTTCCGCAAGGGCGTCGTTGGAGACTGGAGGAACCACCTCACGACCAACGAGGCCAAGGATATCGTCAAGGAACTGGCCGGAGATCTTCTCATCGAATTGGGTTACGAGTCCGACGACGGGTGGTGAAGCCTCCGCCACCGGAGGAGCATCAGGCGTCGTCGATGTACCTCTCGAGCCCGAAGGCCCCGACGATCCGCTTGACCGCCTCGACATCCTCCGGGGAGAGCACGTCTCTCCAGGCTCTTCTCGGGTCGTAACCCTTGCTTCCCTGCCGCTTGCCGCGCATCAACGACGGCTTGGTGAACGCAGACCGTATGCTCTCTGTCATCTCAATGCCGATCTTCGGTGCCAGCGTCCCGAACACCTTGTCGGGATCCTGACACAGCTCCTCGTACCGCACGAGATGGAGCTTGCTAAAACAGCCCAGTCTCCTCGGAACGTAATTATGAATGCACCAGTAGAGCGCCTTGACCTCGGCATCAGTGAGATCCCGAGACACCCACTCCGACACCTCCGGAATCCTCGAGAAGAACGGCTGCTTGAGGCGTGGTGAGGTGAGGACATCTTGAACCCACCCGGCCTCCAACTCCCATCCCTGTTCCTTGATCGACGCCACGACGGCCAGGGGGTTTCGGATGATGAAGACTGGATGGACGTCGAAGTTGTGAAGGATCCACTCAATCAGCAGGTTGGCGCGGATGAACTTGATTACCTTCCGTTCCGCGCCCGGGTTCAAGCGAATGGTCCAGGAATTCCGAACCTCACCGTTTATCATCCTCGTGAACAGTTCCTCCCACTCGAAGGCATCATGCTTTCGGCAATAAAGGGGAAGCGGTTTCAAGACCTTGGCCTCCGGGACCTCGCCCGGGTTGAGAGGCTCGAACACGAACTCGAGGCCGGCGCTGGCGATAATCTGGGAAAGCCATGTCGTCCCGCTGCGGCCGGCACCAAAAACCACGATGTTCTTGTTCGCTCTGGAATGAGACGGCTGTAGGAGATCAAGCAGTTTCATCATCACCTCAGGCAACCACGCGGATCTATCGGACACTCATCTTTCAACCCTGAAATTCTGAACTTGGGTCCTGACACCTACGCAACTCAATCGAGGTAACCGAGGGCTTCGAGCTGTTGCCGCATCTGTTCGTCTGTCACCATCCGGTTGAGTGCCTCGTTCAACAGGGAGGTCAGCTCTGTCACCTGGTCGGAACGGCTCATCACCAGATTGGAGTTCTCATCCGGATCGTCTTCCAGATCGAAGAGCTCGAAAATGCGGCCATCCCTGAGGGCGCTGAGCTTCCACTTATCTGTCCGGATGCACTCACAGTCTTTCCCTTCTGCGATCACAAATGCGTTCGAAGCGCCTTCGTCGAAGAGCGACGTTCCGGCAAACGAGGTCTCGGGTGCGATACCTAGAATATCGAGAGCGGTCGGTGCGATGTCGATTCCCTGGGCGAGTTCGGGCGTGACCTTCGGCTCAACCCCCGGGATCCGAATCACCAACGGTACCCGGAGTACCTCGTCGTGCAGCTGCTGTCCTCCATGCCGAATCCCACCGCGCTCGAAGAGCTCCTCACCATGATCAGACCACAACACGATGACCGTGTTCTCCCACAGGCCGAGACTTTCCAGCTTCTGCCGGAGGCGGCCGAAGTACTCGTCTGCAAACCGCACCTCGTTGTCATACAGGGCCACCAGGTGGTCGCGGTCAGCATCGGTAAGTTCGATCAGACCCGCGTTGATGACCTTTTGGTAATAGAGATTGATGTTGAAGTATCTCACTCCTTCGCTTTCCACGTAAGCCTTGTACTCGGGGCTCGCTTTGAACCTCTCCATGTTGTGGAGATTGGTCGCCCATCCGCTGTAATCCGGGCTAAACTCCTCAAGGTATTGGTGCGCAATAAACGGTTCGTGGACATCGTAGCTGTGGACAAAGAGAAAGAAATCCTCTTGACTATGGGTATCCAGCCACGAGAAGAGGTCTTTTTCAAGATGCTCGAGGCGCCAGCCCTGGCCACTATTCTGACGCTGAAAGTCATACGACTGGTGGTAGACGTCGAATCCCCGGTCGAATCCAAACTTCCGGTCAACGAAGTAACCGGAAGTGAACGCCGCGGTATGGTATCCCTCGCGCTTCAACACCTCGGCGAGCGTCGGAATCCTGGTTGACAGCTTGTTTGTCTTGCCGACGACATTGTGTTCGGTCTGATACAGCGAGGTCATCAAGGACATGTGGGATGGGAGTGTCCAGTTGGAGTTTGAAAACGAGTTTTGAAAGAGGGTCGATTCTCCTGCGAATCGGTCGATATTCGGACTTGTATTCCTCTCGTACCCATACGATCCAAGGTGGTCGGCCCGCAGCGTGTCGAGCGAGATGATGATCAGGTTCAGCTTGTCGTCGAAAGCCGCCTCGTCGCTAGCTCCGCAGCCGATCATGACACAGACACCACCTACGACCGGAACGAGGAAAAGAAACAGCGCCAGTCGGTTTGTGGTTTTCATTGTCGGTTGGATCTCCTCTTGAGGGATGAGGGCACGCCGACCCGCGGCCAACGTAGCACACCCACTCTCTCGGGGGTCCAAGACAGGCCGTTCAGTCGATCGATTGTCACCAGAACTCTCGCGTTTTCGGGCCGTTCCCCTGTTGGCGGCATTCCGCGGGCGACCGCCGTCGGACAAGTTCAAAACCTTCGATCCCCCCACGGAAGCCGGCGATCTTGTATCATCCAGTGCATGCTTGACCAGTTGAGGACCCGCCGGAGATTCTGGAACCTGTTCTCGCCATATCGCCGGATGAGCTGGCGGGATCGCGCGAAGTTTCGGGATCTCCTGGCAATCTGGAAGCCCGCCCAGGAGAGACGGCTGGTGCTGTTGCGCTGGCAGCTGACGCGCTGGTGCAACTACAGCTGCCCATATTGCCCCCAGAACCATAAGCGGGATGCGCCGCTCGGCGAGCACTTCACGGCGCACGCTTTCGACAACTACTCGGTCGCTCGTTGGATCGAGGCGTTTGGGAATCACTTCTCGGATCAGAGGGCAACTCTGGTTCTCACCGGTGGCGAACCCATGCTCGACCGGCAGTCGATGCCGAAGCTTCTTGTGGCACTCACAACGATGGCCGGAGTGGAGTCCATCCGCATCGACACGAACGCTCGCTGGGATCCACTTCCCTTTCGGCAGGTCGACCGCCGGAAGTTGATCCTGATGTGTACATTCCACCCGAGTCAGATCGATGAGTCTGGGTTCCTTCGCCGGCTCGAGGTTCTCCGGGCCGAGGGATTCAATATTGGACAGGTCAACTATGTATTCACCCGCGAGAACATGAGCGACTTTGAACGCAGGTGGAAGCTGTTCCGCGAACAGGGTATCGCTCTGTACCCCAACCCGCTCTGGGGGCCCTCGGGCTACTATGATGCCGACGAGCTGGCTCTCCTCCGCCGCTACCTCCCGAAGGAGGTCGACTATCAATACCGGGCATTAAAAAAATCGCCGCGGGGCCGGCGTTGCCTCTTCCCCGGCATCGCCTACCAGATGGATGCTGCAGGCCGTATCCATGTGGGGTGTCATTCCGAGGTCGCCGGGTCTTTTTTCGACGAGAGCCTACCGCGGCTCTTTGCCGGTCCAGTGCCCTGCCCAATGACCCGCTGCGGATGCACCGACATGTATTCGTTTCTGGAAAGCTCCGGCCGCGTCCTGGGCGCCAATCCTCTCGCGGATCATCGCCGTGAGCTCCTGGAGCTTGATCCTGACCGGAAACTGCCTGTCATCGAGCACCAGACCGGCGCTGACGGGGATTCCTCGGGCCACAAGCCAAACTCCGGCCGCTACCTCGATTGAATGTAACCGTAACCGGTAACCGTCCCAGAAACCGATCTGCGGACTTGCTAGCCCGCTTTTCTCACCAGCTTTCGTGGCGAGGCCGGCGAGGTGCTGTGCCCAGTGGGGTTTTCGATCTGAGGGGCGCGGAGTCGTACTTGACAGTACGTTACGGCGCGCCT